>CALMZT010000377.1 GCA_937870805.1 uncultured Chloroflexota bacterium | reverse complement strand
CTTACCCTTGATCCTGTCATTGACTCTGCCCTTACCGTTGCTCTTTCCCGCGTTCTACTCCATGCGCTTGAAGTTGCCCGTGAGAGGTCTCGTTTCCTTACCCAAAATAAGAACGCCAAGTCTCATGAACAACTGTTTTTAAGGGTGATTACAGATGTTTTAGAGACCCTTATACGAACAAATAATAACTTCTACCGATAAAGCTACAAGGCGACTCTGTACGTTTTGAGTAGTCGCGGGTTAGTCCAGCTTCACGCCTGCGTTGGCGATTTTGGCCGCTTCGACATAACGGCGGGGCATCGCCAGCGAATTCCAACCACCGGCCTCTTGCAAGCTGAATGGATCGGTTCCCTTGCGGCTGGCACGGGTAGCCCAATAATGGCGACAATCGTGGGCAGACAGACCCCGTAGGTCGTGCTGCTCTCCAAGATAGGCGACACGTTTGGTTATGGCGCGTTCTTTCATGTACCCGGTCTGGTAGGTTTCAAGTTGTCCGTTTTTACGGTTGCGGCGGGTTATGGTGCGAATGGTGTCTAGTTTCTCGCCCTTTGTCGATCCTCGCAAAATGGGAGCATCGGCCAGCAGTGGACAATCGCCACTTTCAATCCATGCTTTCAGGGCGCGGTGGGTATCTGGTGTCAAGTTATGAGTCTGCGCCTTATCGACCTTTGGTCGGTGAAACATCATTGTGCCGTCGGCTAGATTAAAATTACCCACCTTGAGCAGCGCGATTTCGCCACAGCGCAAACCGTGATCGAGCAGCAAACACACGAGCAGCGCGTCACGGCGGCCTTGTGGTGTGTTCAGGTGGCCTATTTTAAGCGTTTTGGCGATGGTATCAGGTATAGAGATGGCTTCGGCTTTTTTCGCTCCAGGACGGGCGATTCGGGTTGGTGCGCCCTCACCAGCGCGTTTCTCATCCACTTGCTTGGATTCCTGGTGGGTGTAGCCGGTCACGGCCCGGATCAGCGCGTGTTCGGTGGCGTCAATCGCCCCTGCCTGGAACGCCAGCGACGCATATTTTTTAACGGTGGACAGCCGCACGTTGATCGATGCCATCGCATACCCTTGCTGCATCTGCCAACGGACGAACCCGGCTACCAACCCCCAGGTGATGCCGCGCCACGTTTCATGCTCGGCCTGGAAGTTGCCAACGGGGGCGACGTTCATTGCGGTCAGATATTGTCCGAATAAGTTTAAATCGGCGCGTTGGCGGCGCAGGGTATGACCGGCGCGTCGAGCGCGGTAGTCGTCGAAGATATGCCGAGCCGCCGCATGGTTGGCCGCTTGACCAGCCAGCAGGAGTCCGTTATTGTCGATAGTCGTTTGGAGGGTGTCAGCAGTAGGCATAATCATTATGGGTACTGATTAGTTTAAATAATCAGTACCTATTTTAGCACAAAATGAGCAGTTGGATCAAGGAAAATTCAGGATAACCTTAAACACTGGATGCCAGAAATGACATACTCTGATAGTCTAATGGCTTCGGTTTTAATGACATGAGCGATAATTGCTTTTCACGCCAGGGAAGTAGACAGATACACTATGTTTCGCCACCGTCACAGTTGGATCATTTTTACTGCCACCATCTTGCTTCTACTTATCGCTGCCAGCCGCGTCTTGCGCCTGGACAGCCTGGGCATGAACCCAGATGAAGTCTGGTCGGTGTGGCAGACCTTCGGAACACCAAGTCAAATCCTTCGTTGGACACCTTATGATTGGCCGCCGGGTTACTATCTGACGCTGGGCTTATGGCGTGGACTGTCTGGACAACATCCGATCATTTTGCGCTATCTATCTGTTTTGGCGTTCCTGATCGGCAACAGTTTCCTGTTCCGGGCCGTCCAGCGGTTGCGCGGAACGAATGCCGGCCTGCTAGCGATGCCCGCTTATGCCGCGTTGGGGTATGGCATCTATCTCAGTTCTGAAGTACGGGGGTATGCCCTGCTGCTGGGTCTGCTGCCTATTGCATTCTGGCTCACCATCCGCTATTTCGATCATCCTTCGCTCAAACGGGCTATTCCTTTAGCATTGTCAATCGCTGTACTGTTTTACATTTCCCTGACGAGTGTTGGCGTGTTGTTGATGCTGGGCATTTACACGCTTCTAGTTTACCAACGTCGAGTTTGGTATTGGTGGCTACCGGGTTTAATGACCGGGATAATTGCTATACCTGAAATCCTGTCGAAAGCAGAAGTCGCAGTTAGGCGTACAGTTGCAACCCGCACACTCATCCTTCCACCTTTAGCGGAAGCCCTACGGAACATGTATCGGGACTATGCGGGTTATGACACGATTTTTCTCCTCTGGGGTGTCTTATTCATCGCTGGGCTGATATTGGTTATCTACCGTCGCAAACTTGATAAACAGGCAATAGCCTGGCTTTTGTGGGCCGTTGGTGCGCCATTACTGATGTTCATTTCGCATCCACTTCTTGGATTTTTCTCTGTACGTTATGCTTGGTGGATTATGCTGGGCATTGCAACCTGGGTGGTATGGGGACTGGCTAATCTGCCCCGTGCGGGTATCGTAGCGGTAGGGATGTTGTTAAGCGGCATGATGTTTGTCCCGATCCCGTTGAAAGACTATGCACCATTGAGCAGCCTTTCGTCTCTAGAAGCCAATTTTATCTGGCTGAAGGATCATATGGTCATGGGTGATGTTTTAGTGACTGACCCAGCTATGGGGTGCGGGGCAGCAGAAGAATGGGATTACTTCATCCGCACTTATTTCCCTTCACCTTTGACCTTCAGCCAGAATCCCGCAGGCTACCGGCGCGTCTGGTATGTGACTGGCAACACCCCACCTGAAGAGGCGAAACGTAAAGCCGTTATGGACGGGCGCATCCCAGGTCGTTTTGTCGGCCCGCCAGAATGCCTGTTTCGGTTATATGAAGCGCCGCCCGATGAACAGGGCATCCTCTTTGAGAATGGGATGCGTTTTCACGGCATGGAGGTGATGGAGGGGGATCAGCCCTGGACTGGGCCACTCGTCCGGCGCGAAGGCGAGTCGATTCGGTTGCGTCTTTGGTGGTCGGTTGACCGAATAGTTGATCTCGATTATAGCGTAGGCACATACCTTCTAAAGGACAACCTCTTATTTGGTGAATTTAATAGCCCGCCGCAGATAACATACCCGGAGAATACGCCACCGGAAACAAGCCGTTGGCAGCCAGGTCAATATTACATTGAGCAGCGTGAATTGACGTTGCAATACCCAACTCCACGAACGAATTTACGTATTGCTATGGCTGTTTATTTTTGGCAAGATGGTAAACGAGTTCGCGCTGAAGGAATGGATACAGATTTACTTCTTACGTTGCGAAACTTAAGGATCATGTCCTATTAAATCCTCAGCTAAGATTCACGAAAAAGAGTGGTGAAGAATACCATTAGGAGACTTGGCTATGTACTCTAAAGGCAATTACAAGGCTTTATTGAAGCGTGCTTTGGATAATGAATATGAGTTCGTCAGTTTTTTGGACGAGCGAGAGACTGGGAAGCATATCTATCTGAGATACGATGTGAATTGGTCGTGTAAGCCAGCCTTAGAGCTGGCCGAAATAAATCAGATGCTTGGAGTACAAGGTACTTTCTTCTTTGCATTACAGTCAGAAAATTACAACATTTTTTCCCCGCAAAACCAAAAGGTTATTCAGACTATTCACATTCTGGGTCAACATATCGGGTTTATCTTTATCCCTCCTCGCCAATTTTCAACAAACGACTCAGGATTTGCCGATAAAATTGTGCAAGACTATATGCTGTTTGCAAGGGAGATACCAGAGGTAGAGCCTGTTTTTATATGGGATAATGCCACATCTGAATTGATAAGTTGGAGCGCAATCCACCAAATACCAGGTCTGCTTAACCTCTATAGTCCTAGATGGATCAACGATATTCCCATGTATTCGGATGTCCTAGCACAATATAGTGTTTCGGATTTTGAGACGATTCTTGATAAGGGGAACTCAAAGCTGCAACTTTCACTGCATCCTATTTTTTGGATCGTTGGCGGAGAAACGCTGGAGGAAATTGGGATTAATATCGCATATTATAAAGCGATGGAACTTGCAATTGATATTAACGATGTGTTTACTCAGAAATGAGTTATTTAATATTATATTTCCTATAAATCAAGCTGATGTCATTCTAAAGCCATTACTGAATGTATCCCCGATTAACCACACCGTACCCCACAATCGCTTTAATTCTTGGTCTGGTGGTATTTGGCTTTTTTCTCCAAGTCGCTCAAACAACTTACATAACTGCCGATGAATATCTGGTATACAAGTTTACGCGCGATGATTTGAGCCAGACGATTTCTTACTTGGCAAACAGCGATGTTCACCCGCCATTATGGTTTACATTTTTTTGGGGATGGCGGCGAGTTGTAGGTGAAAGTGATTTTGCGGGGAGAATGCAGGCGATCTTATTCAGTCTAATGACGCTCTCCGTTGTATTTCAATTAGGTAAGAGGTGGTTTGGTCAGCCTCACTTCGGCATCTTTGCAATGGTTGTTCTGGGAGTCAGTGGATTATTTTTGCGCTATTCTCTCGAAATACGACCCTATGCATTTGTTATATTTTTGACCAGTCTATCTATGTTTGCGTTTCAGCAGTGGATTTCACAGCAGACACGGGCAAGGGCAATTGTGTATGCCGTGAGTGTCGCAGTGTTGCTTTATGTGCATTACTTTCTCTTGTTATTTGTGCTGGTTCAGGGGATTTACTTCTTGTTGTTCGTGCGCCCATCGCGTCAGTTGTGGTATCAGGCTGTTGGTGTAATTGGGTTAGCATTTGTATTATTTTTGCCCTGGCTTCCAAATTTTCTCACCCAATTACAGCATCTCCGAGCCGTAGAATTAGCATCTGGATATGAACGCGGTCTTGCAGGAAGTAGCGCAACTACGCAAGTGACTTCGCTTGAGGAGATATTTAAACTTATCCAAATAGCGACCAATGGTTTGGCGTGGCTGTATGCTGTGCTACTCGTTTTAGGGCTATTTTACTGGTGGCGAAAATCAAATTACCGTCTTGCGTTGATGTGGGCAATCGGTTTACCTACTGTTGCGTTCCTCCTCAATCTCGTTGTTGCGGTATATACGACCCGGTATATCGTGAATTTTGTTGTGGGGCTGGCATTGCTCATTGCAGTGACGATAGGCCAGTTACCCAGAAGACTGCGGTGGTTCGCTTTATTCGGTTTTGCCGGTATCAATTTATTGGTGTTGCCTTCCGTACTCCCCAATGATGTGATTCCATTTCGAGCCTTGTTAAAAGACTTAGCGGTTGCGTATCGCCCTGGCGACAAAATATTCATTGACCCTCCCACAAATCGAGGAGTGCAATTTAACTGGGAATACAGCCATCGATTTTCTCAAGAGATGGTCGAATCTATCGTGCGAAGCGTGGACAATGCGCTACCAAATCGTCGCATTTGGTATCTCACAGGCGATTGGTTCAATGAAAATATCCGCGCTACATTCAGCCAAATTGAGAAAACACATCCGCGTCAATCTGGCTTTGGACAATGCGATAGACAATGGTGCTATCTCATTCAACTTATGGAAGCGCCGCCGTTCATTACCCCCCAAATTTTTGGTGACGATATGGCATTTTGGGGAGTAGACATTGATTCGGTGACGCAAGAGGTAATTCAGACACGGTTGTGGTGGCGGGTCAAACAAGCTTTGCCTGTAGATTATTCCATCAGCTTACAACTTCGCGATAAAAATGATACCTTAGTTGCTCAGGCGGATGGCCCGATTCATCACTATGGTGTCAACATATACAATACCTCGCAGCTCGAGCCGGAGAAAATATATATCGACTTCCGTAGCCTCCAGCTTCCACCTCAATTGCCAGCGGGAGAATACACGCTGTCATTGATTGTTTACAACTGGCAAACTTCGGAACGTCTGTTACTAAGAAATGGTTTCGATCACCTTGAACTTAAGACAATTCAAATTCCTTAATAAACGTATGGTATCCAGGTAATGAGGACAATCCTTTGAAGAGAGTTTTTGTTTGGGGGGTCTCTGTACTGTCATTGGGGCTTTTTTTGAGACTAAGTTACGTAGCCGACAATGCTTTATCGACACAATCTCTTCAAATGATACTAAATATTCCAGGAAAAATAGCTGACACATCTCAATACAATCGAGAGAACTGTCGAAAATTATACTCCCTGGTTATTGACAGTAATTATCAGGTGTACCTAGATTCTCCTATTTATCGACTCGATGAGCAGCTTGTCGTTATCACCGACTACGGAACGCGCTATGACAATGCCGGTTGGCAGTATGTGCCGCAAAGCACGTCCACGTTTGGGTTATCGGCTACTTATGCGTGGTGTGAACAAGGTGATACAACGGCTCTGCAACTGGCGGTGGCGCAGGCTGAATGGCTGGTGAAACAGGCGCAGGATCGCGGCGAT
>CALMZT010000376.1 GCA_937870805.1 uncultured Chloroflexota bacterium | reverse complement strand
TAGTCTCACGTCAGTCATGAGACTATTTTATATGAGCTTCTCAAATGTCAACAGAACCTAGTCAGTGAGCGTAAATCATAAAAAGTAACATTTCGAGCATGAAGCTCGTCTAATCAGTAACTTGAGTTCAACTTAGCAACTGCTGAATAACGGACTCTGCTGAGAAAAGCTGCGGTTATAATGTTGAGATTAAATAAAAAAAGTAAGGAAACCGCCTCATGAAGCCTCAAAATTCTAGTGATGGTATTTCTATGGATGCATTGACCGCTATAGGCAATAAACTGCGTTCTAAGGCATTTTTAGAAGAATTTGAGCTTGATCTGCCACCTGTCGATAAGACCGCAATCGAAGAATCGATTCGGCAGGTGTTAGTGGCTGTCGGTGAAGACCCGGAACGCGAGGGCTTGCAAAATACACCGAAGCGTGTCGCAAAAGCATATGAAGAACTCCTCAGCGGCTATCGCACTGATCCCAATAAACTGATTAACAATGCGCTGTTTGATGTACAGTATGATGATATGGTGATCGTCCAGGATATTGAGTATTCAAGCCTGTGTGAACATCACATGCTGCCGTTTATTGGACACGCCCACGTTGCGTACATCCCCAATGGCAAAGTACTTGGCTTATCGAAAATTCCACGTATCGTAGATATGTTCTCCAAGCGTCTGCAAGTGCAGGAACGCATGACACATCAAATCGCACAGTTTTTGAATCAGGTGCTTCATCCCCAGGGTGTTGCCGTCGTCGTTGAAGGGGTACACATGTGCTCGATGATACGCGGCGTGAAAAAACATGATTCACATATGACCACCAGCGCGATGTTGGGTGTATTCCGCGAAGACAGCCAAACGCGCTCAGAGTTCATGGCGCACCTGACGAGAGGCAGCAAACCGTCGAACTTTGGATAGCTCAAAGTTGAGCCTTTCCTTCTTAATACGCTTGTGGTATCCTGCGACCCCAATCTGAACTAACTTGTGCAATAGCACTCATCAGGAGCGGTGGAGGGAACGGCCCTACGAAACCGCGGCAACTACCGGAGCACCGGGAAAAGTGCCAATTCCGTCAGAGGTATTCTCTGGAAGATGAGCGGCGGACACCCTACTGATGGACATGTTACGCCTCTCCCTTTACCAGAGAGGCGTTTTTGTTTAGCATGAAAGGATACACAAGTACAATGGTACAAGCACGCCCACAGGTCGGGGCAAATCTGACCTTCATGACTTCTCCCCGTTACTTCTTTACTTCAGAATCCGTCTCTGAAGGACATCCCGACAAGATGTGCGATCAGATTTCGGACGCCGTATTAGACGCAATTTTGGCAAAAGACCCCAACGCGCGCGTTGCGTGCGAGGTTTCGACCACCACAGGCTTGGTTCTGGTGATGGGGGAAATTACCACCAGCGCCTATGTTGATATTGAAAAATTGGTGCGCGACACCGTGCGTGAGATCGGCTATACACGCGGCAAGTATGGCTTTGACGCAGATACGTGCGGGGTGATTACGTCGATCAAGGAACAGTCATCCGATATTGCGCAGGGCGTGGACAAAGCTCTGGAAGCGCGTGAAGGTCAAATGTCTGAAGCGGAAATTGAGGCGACAGGCGCAGGCGATCAGGGGATGATGATTGGCTTCGCTTGTGATGAAACGCCTGAATTGATGCCGCTAACGATTTCACTGTCACATAAGCTGACGCGCCGCTTGGCGGAAGCGCGCAAGAGTGGTGAACTGCAATGGCTGCGCCCCGATGCCAAGAGCCAGGTGACTGTGGAATATGCCTATGGCAAGCCGCATCGCGTCGATACCATTGTCATTTCGACGCAGCACGCGCCGGAAATTTCGCAAGAAGAAATCCGTGCGCAGGGGATTGATTGCATTATCAACCGTGTGATTCCGCGCGAATTGCTGGATGAAAAGACACGTGTCTTTATCAATCCTACTGGACGTTTTGTCACGGGAGGTCCTTTGGGCGATGCAGGGCTGACCGGACGCAAGATCATTGTCGATACTTATGGGGGTGTGGCACGTCACGGCGGCGGCGCATTTTCTGGCAAGGACCCGACAAAGGTTGATCGCAGCGGCGCGTATATGATGCGCTATATCGCCAAGAATATCGTCGCGGCAGGATTGGCAAGTCGTTTCGAGCTTCAGGTGTCGTATGCTATCGGCGTGGCGCGCCCGACCTCGCTGGCAGTAGAGACATTTGGCACCGGAAACATCCCTGACGAAAAGATCGAAGAACTGATCTGGAAGCACTTCGATCTGCGTCCGGCGGCAATCATCCGCGACCTGAATCTACGCCGCCCGATCTACAAGCAGGTGGCGGCTTATGGGCACTTTGGACGCGATGATCTGAATATCCCCTGGGAAAACACCGATAAGGCAGACATTCTGCGTCGCGAAGCAGGTCTGTAATTTTCAAGCAGCATTGTTACAAGGACGGGTGATTTGCCCGTCCTTTTTGTTTTGTTGAGGTTGGCAAATCATTTGCTCCCTAGTTCTGCCTGGTGTTATAGTGGTATTGTTAAGTCTGTCACGTCACAAGGAGTCCCGTCATGAGAACGTTCGGCAAATGGATCTGGCGATTCATGGTCATTTTTTCGTTCATCGTCAACATCATCCTCGTCGTGGTTTTGCTGGTATTAGGGTTGTTCATCTTCGAGATCAAAAACCAGATTGCACAGCCACTCATTACTGGCTTACATCAAACCGCCGTTGGCTTGGATAACGCGACGATTGACTGGACGATTCCAGTACGGGACTCTATTCCGCTTGATTTGACTATTCCGTTGTCAACGCGCACGACAGTAGTCCTTGCCGCCGCTGTGCCATTGACAGTAGATGCATCCATTGTGCTCAATGGGCAAAATATTCCAGTCGACGTGAGTCTGTCGCTACCTGAAGGTACGGCGTTGGATGTGTTCCTTAATCTCGACGTTCCTGTGCAGCAGACTGTGCCCGTGAGTTTGGATGTGCGCGCAGTGATTCCAATTAATCAGACGCAAATGCACGATCCAATCACGAACTTAGGACTGTTATTTGAACCCTTAGCGATTGGGCTAACCAATCTGCCGGACAATTTTGCTGAGGCAGGTACTATGGTAAGCAATGTGCTGTCTGGCAATCCCCCTAATCTGCTGGCAGAAAATGACTACACGCGCCAGCCATGGCCTGGTTATTCCATTACGGCAGGGTTAGATTATCCGCTGGTTGGCGAACTCATGCCGAATGAAAATCGTCCACAGGTCATCGGGTTTGTGCCGACTGGAGGAATACCCGCGCTCGACCAACAGGTGCGTCCTGAAGTCTATGCACAGGGCGGTCCTGCGGCAGTAAACGCGCAAGCACGCCAACAGGCAGAAGCCAATGGTATTCCCGCTTATACATATGATGGGACGATGGGGCAGTTTTATGTTGAGCAGCAAGCGCAGAACATTACTGTGGATGGCGATTCACAAGCTGCAGGTACAGGGGGAAGTGAAGGATCACCTATCAATGAGGGCGATCAAGGTATTATGCCGACGCCGATGGCTACCGCTGCGCCATAGCTCACACCTTCTAACCTGTGTTAGCTCAGGGAGAAGACAAATCAGAAAGTATCCACAATGAACAATACGTTAACGGACGTGGCGGGAATCCGTGTGGGGCATGTAACACATCTGGTAGGCGCAACAGGTTGTACAGTGATTATCTGCCCTGATGGAACAGTCGGCGGTGTCGATCAGCGGGGCGGCGCGCCTGGCACACGCGAAACGGATTTGCTGCGTCCGCTGCATCTGGTCAATACAGTGAACGCAGTGGTGCTTTCAGGCGGCAGCGCTTATGGTTTAGCAACAGCAGACGGTGTGATGCGCTGGCTTGAAGAACACAATATCGGTTATAGGAGTGGCACAGGGTTTCTGGTGCCGATTGTTCCAGCGGCGATTTTGATGGATTTGGGAATAGGTGAGCTAGGAATACGCCCTGTCGCAGCGATGGGTTATGCCGCATGTGAAGCCGCAAGCGAAGGGGCTGTTGCCCAGGGATGCGTTGGTGCGGGTACTGGCTGCCGCCTCGGTGCCATGCGCGGCAACGAGTTTGCGACCAAGGGAGGTATTGGCTCGGCAAGCGTTGAGCTGAGTGATGGACTAGTGGTAGCAGCGTTGTGCGCCGTAAACTGCGTTGGAGATGTACTGGACGAACGCGGCGAAATTATGGCGGGATTACGGCAGCCACCGGACGGCAACACCTTTAGCGGGATGTTGAATGCGCTGAAAACCATCGCGCACATGGAAATCCTACCGCCCCGCAGCGATAGTAATACGATCATCGGCGTCGTAGCAACGAACGCGAAGCTTAACAAAGAACAGGTCAACAAAGTCGCGCAGATGGCACATGATGGCATAGCACAAGCGGTACGCCCAGCACATACGATGTGGGATGGTGATACACTCTTTGCGCTGGCAACAGGCGAAAAAACAGCCAATGTAACGGCGATTGGGGCATATGCCGCAGAGGTGGTTGCCCAAGCGATACGCAACGGCGTGCGGGCTGCAACAACGTTAGCAGGCGTGCGCTCTTTAAAGGATTAACGGAAATATCTGCAACACTTAACATAAATTTAGTGTTGTACCGATAATCTTTAAGAAGTGTTATTCGTGAAAAGGACATGCATGGCTAAAGTACTTGTAATTGAAGATGAGGAAAATCTCGCCAACAATCTCGCCGATAAGCTGCGCGCTGAAGGATATACTGTTGCGATGGCTGGCGATGGTGAGACGGGATTGGACAAGATACGCGGTGACCAACACCCTGATCTGATTGTGCTCGACATTATGCTGCCCAAACTCGACGGCTTAAGCATTTGCCGAATGGTGCGGCATGACCCTGCGACGGCACATATCCCCATCATCATGCTCACCGCACGTGGAACAGAAGTGGACAAGATTATCGGCTTGGAAAGCGGTGCCGATGATTACCTTGTCAAACCCTTTGGCTTAGGCGAATTTTTAGCGCGCGTGCGGGCACTGATGCGGCGCGGGATGGGACGCCCGCGTATGGAACAAGATGAGATGGAGTCAGAGGACTTGCGTCTGAACTTGACAGGTCGGCGGGTGTTTAAGGGACAGGACGAAATCAAACTGAGCAACAAAGAGTTTGATCTGTTGACAGAACTGATGCGCAACCGCAACGCTGTTCTATCGCGCGACTTGATCTTAACCAAAGTATGGGGCTATGATTACTTTGTAGATAAGCGCACAGTGGATGTTCACATCCGCTGGCTGCGTGAGAAGATCGAAGATGATCCCTCAAATCCTAAGCGCATCGTCACCGTGCGCGGTGTAGGGTATCGCTTTGAAGGATAAGACATGGTTGAAGCTTTAGAACGTGTCATTACAGAGTTGCAGCAGCTTGTCAAAGAGCACAAGACGAATGAGACAAAGCAACCTGAACACACGGCTGTAGAACTACAGGAACTGATCGCAAAACAGCAGCAGCAACTGGAAGAGCATGAGCGCAAAATTGCCGAGTTAGAGCAAGCGCTCGATCAAAAGAACAGTGAACTCTCCTATAAACTGGCATTGTCGCTGACCTTAGCAAATGTCGCTTATGATGCATTGCTGGTCATTAACGAAAAGCGCCAGGTCATTGCTATCAACGATTGCGCTGAGCAGCTTTTTGGGCGTGAGCGTCCAGTCGGCGAAAGTTTGATTAGCGTGACCTCATCCGCGGAACTTGACATGATGGTGAGTGATGCGCTTGCGAATGCCGAAGAATCCTATGAAGACCAATTGACAATTAAAGATCGTGCTTATCGCGTGAACGTGCGTGTGGTTCGCCGCGATGGAAATTACTTCATTGGATTAGCACTGGAAGATGCCACAGACCTGGTACGTTTGAATCGTGCGCGCCGTGATATGGTCGCCAATATCTCGCATGAACTGCGCACTCCAATTGCGAATATCCGTTTGACCATCGACGGTTTGTTCCACGAGCACGAAAAACCGAAACGTAAGCAGAGCATCAATTCCTTACGCGCAATTGCCCGCGAAACTGATGTGCTGCTGTGGCTGGTACAGGAACTCTACGATCTGTCCATGATCGAAAGCGGTCAAGCGATCATGCGTATGGTACCGTGTAAATTGTATGAGCTTGTTAACGAGGCGGAAGAACGGATACACGATCAGGAAGACGCCAAAGATTTGAAGTTTGTCAATGAAGTTGACCCCGATGTAGTGGTGCTCTGTGATCGAGACCAAATACGGCGTGTATTGATTAATCTCATTCATAACGCTGTCAAATGGTCGCCGCGTGATGAGAAAATCATGGTGCGGGCACAGGGTAACGCTGAAGAAGTAACCATCATGGTATTGGACAATGGACCCGGCGTGCCAGACGATCAAGTGCAGCGCATTTTCGAGCGTTTCTATCAGGTAGATGCCTCGCGTTCTGGCGG
>CALMZT010000375.1 GCA_937870805.1 uncultured Chloroflexota bacterium | reverse complement strand
CAATCTGAATACCGATACCGGCAATCCCGAGGCGACTGTGGACGACGAAAGCAAAAATCGGGTTGCTAAGCTCACCGAACTGCCGCACCGGCAGGATTATGCCTACTTCCGCCGTTTGTTCCGGTTCCCAACCGCGCCGGACGACGACTTTGTGACCAATTTTACCAATGCGAACAAACCGACCCGTTCGCCAATCAACGACACGACTGAGGCCTATTTCCATTCGGGCAATCTTCGGGTCGGGACACCCTGGGATGTGACTGCTGGCGAGTCGGTCGTGGTGTTCGTCGAGGGCGACTTGACCGTAGCCGCCCAAACGCAGGTCGCGCAGGGCGGCTTTCTCGCGTTCATCGTGTCGGGAGACATTGTGATCGACCCCTCGATTGGGCACGCCAATCCGTCGATCACCACGCCGAACGTCGAAGGGGTGTTTATTGGCGATGGCGTGTTTGATACATCCAACTCGGCGCTAAAGTTCGTCGGCGCAGGCACGTTTGTCGGGTGGAGTGGGGTGCAGTTGCAGCGCAACTTTGAGGACTTTTCGGTGAACAGCAGCACACCAGCCGAAGTGTTTCAATATCGACCCGACTTCCTGCTGAACGCGCCAGAGGCAATGAAAACGCCGAAGTATGAGTGGAATGAGGTCAATCCGTGAGTTTCATACAGGCAAATTGGCGGAAGGTCGATTGACCACCTTTCGTATCTCAATTGGGCTTTCACTATTGCCCAGTAGTTGTTTCACTATGCACAGCAGCTGAAGCGTCACCGGTGATTATTGTTGTCGAACCGTTATTGTTATTTGCCTGGTTACCGCCAGTATTGCTGGAAACGCTAATCTTGTTTTCGACCCGCGTTCCATTTTCGGCGTTCACCGAGCTTTGAACGTTGGCGACTGCATTACCCGTCTCAATTTGGACCGAGCCGCTATTCCCGTTTGCTTGATTATTGCCAGTATTTACATCGAGATTGATGTTATTTGCGGCTGATGCGGGGAGTTCGACAGGTGGATCTGGTATCTGTATGCTCGGCACGTTATTGTCGCCCTCAGGGTTTTGGAATAGTTCCGGCTGATTTGTGTTCGGTAGTGAGATTTCAGCATTCGATTGGGGTGTCGGTCGAGGCGCCTCACGTACCACTAGTGATTCTTCTGGGACATAATCGCAGTTTCCCAACATACTTACAACTCGGTTCGCTATCCAACCATTTTCTACATGCCACCAATTGCTATCTGCGGTTCTAGCCAAAGGAACCAATACGCTACGAATAGGAACATTATTGACTATGGCATTGGCAGTACCAGGTTGTTGTCGAATATTGGCACCGCTATGACCATCTGTTGTAACCACTAATTGACATGTTGCCTCTAGGATTTCCGGGACTTCGGGAAGCGTAGGCAATGGTAGCGGTGTAAGCGAAGGCAGGGGCGTAACCGAAGGTAGAAGTACCGGTGTAGATGAAGGTGTGAATGAAGGAAAAGGAGACGGTTGAAATGTGGTGGTTGGCTGTGGTGTAACCGTCGCTGATGGCTCTGCTGTTGGTGAAGCCGTCTGTGTCGATGTTGAAACGATACCAATCTCGGTTGGCGTATTTGGTATCGTTGTGTTCTGCATAGGAGGTCTGTGAATTTCTATCTGGATGTATGGATCGACGGTGATAGTAATGGTATCGGCACCGACGAACGCTGCAACGACGGTGAAGCAACCTGCTATTACCGCAGCGGCTATAGCGCCCATGATTGACAATAGGGCATGATTGCTGGTCCACTTGGCCCCGGATCGTTTTCGTTTTTGTGAATTATGGACACTAATCGGAGGGGACTGGCGGAGTACCCGGGCAAAAATGAGTCGCATTAGGCTCATCGGGCATCCTTCTCTACTCATAGCAGATGTTAACTGCTATACAAAAAGAATACGCGAAATGGACGCCTTTTGCAATTAATTTCCGCCTTGCAGGAGCTACGAAGTTAGGAGCTGCTTTTGTCACCGCCTAGCTTCGAGAGGTAGAACGCAGTAGTCGAGGTAATGCAACAGCCGTAGGGTCGAAGTTTTCGGTTTAGTAGAGCCACCGAAACGCTTACTGATCGAGCTGGTTTTTCGACATCCTTAAATATAGCAGCCAATTCTTCCATCGTCACTTGCGGTTGAACTTTGCTCATCTTGCTATTGAAATAATGAGCCAAAAGCTGAGCGAGTTCTTCAATCGATGTTTCTTGACACAGAAGGGGCATCACTTCCTCAGGGGAACAAACGGGGTGGGCTTGCTGGTCTAAAAGAATAAGTATTTGTTCTTGTTTTGTAGGTTGCGGGACTTGAACTTCGCGACGAAGCTTGGAAATTATTGCTTGGAACGCCTGCGCGAATATTACGTCTAAATCGTGAAATTTGGGCTCTGATGATCTCGTGACTTCTCCCGATCCTTTCTGCATACGGCGGTGAACGTAATCGGCTCGGTACCAGTGAAAGCGGTTCCGGCTCTTTTTTAAGTAAGCTATCAGACCGATAGCGACTTTGTCAAAGCCTTTCTCTCTCACGCGTTCTGAAAAATAGTAATCGAGTTCTAATTCCAGAGTTCCCTGCTGACTGGATACTCGCTTTTTTGACTGTGTCGCTGATAAGGAAGAAGAAAGGGAATCGTTGGTTAATGTCGCCATGGTATGCCTTTTCGGATTGATAAATCTGAATATTAGCCGTATGTGTTCCGTTACACAATCTAGCTTCACAATTACCACAAGAACCGCGCACTGGTTCGTATAGCTTCATTGCAACTACTGAACCATCCGGGCGTCCCAGCATATGAACGGGATATAGACATTGTCCGTGAAGGCAGCGCCTGAAACACTCATTGCACTATTTAGAAGAGTCGAAATTGTATTTAATTGTCTAGCGACCGGACACTGAACAGATGAGCGAGAGGAATGAGTTGGAAAGCAAGCGAACATCCAGTAAGGTTGAGTTACCACACCTAACCGATCTGGAGAAGCGCTCATGCCTTCGGTTCCCATTCCTCACCTGTATCGTAGCTTGCACGCCTATCTGCTGCAACGTCTGCCCGATGACTGTGATAGCCGCTTGACCAATTTGATCTGCTTGATGATGGGGATGTTTCAAGCAGGCAGTGTGCAGATGAACCTGATTGCCCGCAAAACACCGATCCGGGCGCAAAAACTGAGCATCGTCAAACGGCTGACGCGCTTTTTGAGTAATCCGGCGGTGCGGGTACGTGATTGGTATCATCCGTTTGTCGAGCCGCTGCTGCGCTCGGCGGCCTCGGCAGGGTCGGTTCACCTGATCATCGACGCCAGCAAAGTCGCCTTTGGCTTTCGGCTGATCATGGTGAGCGTAGCCTATCAACGGCGCAGTCTGCCGATTGCCTGGACTTGGGCACTGGGTAGTCGTGGGCACACCAGCACCGCGTTGCACGTCAGGTTGCTGGCCTATGTCTCCAGCTTGCTGCCGCGCCACGCTCAGGTGACGCTGGTGGGCGACAGCGAGTTTGGACGCCCCCTGCTGCTGGAATACCTGGATGGGTGGGGCTGGGACTACGTCTTGCGTCAACCCGGTGACAATCTGGTGATGCTGCACGGCACAGGCCGCTGGCAGCGGCTTGACCAGCTTGGGCTTGAGAAAGGTCAGGTGAAGCGGTTCGGGCCGGTGCTGTTGACCCAAGCCAGTCCTTACCCGACGAATCTGGTGCTGTGCTGGCGGCGCGGCGAAGCCAAACCCTGGTATCTGGCGACCAGCTTGCCCAGTGTGCGCGCCACCCTCCGGCTCTACCGACGGCGGATGTGGATTGAGGAGATGTTTGGGGACATGAAACAACATGGCTTTGACCTCGAAGCCAGCCACCTGCGCCATTTTTTGCGGCTCTCGCGGCTGACATTGGCCGTCTGTTTGCTTTATCTGTGGTTGGTCGCGTTCGCTGAACACGTCATCACCCACCATCTCACGGCAGAAATTGACCGTAGCGACCGCCGTGACCTGAGCCTGTTTCGCCTCGGTTGGGATTTTCTGGAACGCCGATTAGCTCTCGCCGATCCTGTTCCTGCCGTTTTTGTCCCGAACTTTTGTTTGGTGTCCGGTCGCTAGAATGTCGATAAGAAAGCCACCGCCGAAGCCCGTAGGTTCGTTTCTCCAGAATTTTGGGACACTGCGCTACATTCCCCGCTTTTTTCGCCTCATCTGGAATACCAGTCCCCGGCTAACGCTGATCAATATCATCGTTCGGCTGCTGCAATCCGCCCTGCCGGTGCTGCTGCTTTACGTCGGCAAGCTGATTATCGATCAGGTGATTGCGCGTGCGGGCAGTGCGGACAAGGATTTGACGGGGTTATGGCTGTTGATCGCCGCTGAACTGGGGCTAGTCCTTCTCTCCGACATTTTCAACCGGATTATCACGCTGACCGATTCGCTGGTTGTGGAACTCTATTCAAACCGTGTGTCGGTCGAGCTGATTGAAAAAGCCGCCGCGATGGAGTTGTGGCAGCTTGAAGACCCGGAGTTCTACGATAAGCTCGACCAGGCGCAGCGCCAGACGACGGCGCGCACGAACCTGACCGCTTCGGTGCTTTCTCAGGCGCAGGACATCGTCACCGGCGACGGAGCGACGGCGGAGGCGGGCGATCAGCTCACGAT
>CALMZT010000374.1 GCA_937870805.1 uncultured Chloroflexota bacterium | reverse complement strand
ACCCTCATTCTTGAGCATGGCTGTGCCGCGCAACGATATAGACTTTCGTCTGCTCGTGGAATACACGCTGCAAGATATTTCGCAGGATGGCACGCTGGCGACGCTGTTGCAGCCTGTGATGCCAACAGGTGATACGTTCGCGCTGCAAGTGTGGCCAGGTTCGAGTGGATAACGATACAAAAGAGAAGCGGCTGAACACTCAATCGTGAAAATGGAAGGTTAGCATTCGGCGCGGTCCCGCCTGGAAGTGGATTGCGCCGTTTTCGTCTATCGGTAATGCCCCGCCTGTACGCTGTTCCAGCACATTAGTCACCTCACACGTCTTGAACGGTGTGCGCAGTGTCAGCGTGACCCATTGTGGCGCGTCGGTCTTGTTTTCGCCGCGCACGATGAGTCCCTTGTCGTCGTTGGGCAGTTTCAATGATGTGATCTGGAAGTTGGAATTTTCGATTTTCACGAAGTTGTCGCTGGGTGTGCCGCGCAGCGATGAACCCAACGCCATCGCAAAATCCTCGGCGTCGCGGATAAAGTTCTGTTTCCAGCCATAGTTGATGATGTTTTGTGGAGCGGTGAGCCGCGACTCGCGCCCTTCAGCGAAGTTGTGTTCAGTTGCGATGAGGTCGTTGAAGGCAGTGGAGAAACCTTTATATAGGTACTCTTTCGGCGTGAATGCGGACAGGTCATCGACTTCGCGGCAGTTTTGCACGGCTTTGACGTAGAGTTCAAACGTGCTTTGCGTCACATCGTCTACGAGGTCGCGGCGTGCGTTCTGGACTGTGGTTTGCACGGTAGTCACGCTGTCGCCGTAAAGTGGGAAGATCAGCGGCAGGTGGCGAATGGGTGCTTCGGCGGCGAGTTTGCGGCGCGGCGTGTTGATGTCGGTGAAGGTGACGCCGTAGCGTGTGAGCAGGATACTGCTGCCATCCAGCGCTTTCCACATCATCTGTGGCACGCCGTCAGCGTAGGGCAGCATCAGCCCTTCGATGCCCGCGCTGCGCAGAATTTGCGGGAGCTGCGGTGGCAGATTACGCTCGGCAGGCAGGAAAGCGACTGTTGGGCGCTGATCGAAGACTTTGGCGACGGACATGCCAAGCTGCATGTTACGGATGATGATTTCCGCGTCGTGCTGCCCGAAATCTGGCGTGACATACCAGCATGAGAGGCGCAAGCGTCCCTCTTTGCACAGCTTTTCGATCTGGTCAAAGCGCTCAGGGCGCAGTTGCAGGTACAGTTCCAGCGGCGCGTTCCCTTCGATGAACGAGGCGACCTCCAAGCCGCTGCGGTTTTCGAGCGCGTCTAAGATGCGGTCAAACTGTGGCAGCCACAGCAGGCGGGCGCGCTCAAACGTTAAGCCTTGCAGCAGCATCGGCGGGATGCAAGGGATGAAGTGCAGGACGAAAGATGCATGACGCAAGATGAGTCTCCTGCGGATACGGGAATGACTTTCTCCGATAAGGGTTGGATGATCGGTTTTGGACACTCACACGGCGTTGCGACCACCACTCCCCAATAATGGCAAGCCCGCCGATGATTTGCAAGGGCAATGGGTGAGCAAATATGCCAAATCATTGCCGCCGCCATCGCTAAAAAATGATTGGCGGCTGGCGAGCGTACAACTGCCGCCACATTGGTATTTTGCGTCGCCTGTGGCAAGTGACACGCTCGCTGCTGCCGCCACTTATGGCAACAAATGACTATGGTGGAAAGTAAATTTCATTCAACAGTTTTGAACCGCAAAGGCGCAGCGTTGAGTACAACGGTGGTCGCAAAGAGATTCATTTTCAGAATAGCAAAAAAGAGGATGTATTTGGGTTTCGATTGACACTTTAATGCGAAAAGTAATAAAACTAAAAATCATTTCAAAATTGGTTTTTAGGCGGGGCGACACATTGGTCTCAGGCATCAAGATAAGCCTTAACGCTTCGGTTGCCAGCGCCAGAGGTTCAAAACCTCTGGCTAAGGGTGGTTTGGAAACCCTTAAAAGGGTTGTTCTCGCGCTGCATGTGGGTTCACCAACCTCTTGAGAGGTTTCCAGATTTTGTCTAGCGGCGGGTTTTGAACCCGCTGCGAGAAACCATTAAGCGTTATTTTGATGCCTGAGACACATTGGTCGCCCCCTACAAGTCTGAATTCTGAATACGTTCTACTTTTGAGACTGTCCCAGACTGGCGGCGATGACTCCTGCCAGAATGAACAGGCTGCCGATCAGGGCTACCGTGCCGGGCGCTTCTCTAAATACGAATAAGGCAATGATGGACGAGCCAATCGGTTCCATCTGTCCAATGACCCCGACGACAGTTGCGGGCAAATAGCGCAGCGCATAGTTAAATGACGTGTGTCCGATCAACTGTGGTAACAAGGCAATACACAGCATCCAGAGGTAACTTTGTGATGGATAGCCTGTAATCGGCGTTTGCGTGACAATAAGAACGATGATGAGCGTGACCGCCGCGCAGCCGTACACCAGCCAGATATAGGGCAGCAGCGGCATTTCGGCGCGCAGCTTACGCCCGATAATCAGATACACCGCAAGCGCAATCGCGCCTAAGAGGGCAAGCAAGCTGCCAAGCGTGGGATTTCTGCCTAACGCGGAAAGATCACCACTGCCACCGAAAGCAATCAACACGCCGCCGATGACGGTTGCGCCAAGTCCTACCAGAACGGCGCGCGCGATCTGCGTCCCTAAAAAGAAACGTTCCAGCAGCGCCACCCAAATCGGTCCAGTCGATACCAATACCACGCTAATCAACACCGTTCTGCGTTCGAGCGACGTAATCCACGTCACAAAATGCAGCGCGAGGAATACGCCAGACAGCGCCGCTAAACCGAGTTCTTTGCGCGTCAACTGGCGCAGGCGTTCGCTGTGTTTGTATAACGAAAATGGCGTTAGCATCAGCGAGGCGATGGTCATACGCGCCCCCGCGATGAGCAGCGAAGGCACGCCGTCCTGCTGTGCTAAGCGAATAAAAATCGCCGCCAGCGAAACGGCAATGATGCCTGCTGCCAGCACGCCGTAGACGCTCAGGGGGATTGTGGATGCTTTGATTTTTTCAGGTGTCATAGGATGAATATTAGCACTACGCCGGAGAAAACAACACATCGCATCGGCAAGTGTATGAAATGTATTAGCGATTCTACCGCGTGACGTAGGACTGCGGTACAATCAGCAACTCTACTAGATAGTGCTCTACTTATATCAGGAGATAGTCAACATGGCTTACGAACTTCCTCCCCTGCCTTACCCAACGAATGCGCTCGAACCGCATATTGACGCGCGCACGATGGAAATACATCACGGCAAGCACCATCAGGCGTATATCACCAATGCCAACAACGCGCTGAAGGATTATCCCGACCTCGCCGCCAAGAGCGTAGAGGAGTTACTGAGGGACATCAACAGCGTGCCGGAAGCAGTTCGACAGGTGCTCAAGAACAATGCGGGCGGGCACGCCAATCACTCACTGTTCTGGCAGATCATGGGTCCGAATGCGGGCGGCGCACCCGGCGGCGCGCTAGGTGATGCTATCAACGCCAAATGGGGCAGCTTCGATGCTTTCAAAGCTGCGTTTAAGGATGCGGCTGTCAAGCGCTTTGGTTCCGGTTGGGCGTGGCTGGTGAAGAACAGCGACGGCAGCATTGACATCATCTCAACCGCGAACCAGGATTCACCGCTGATGGATGGCAAGACACCGCTGCTCGGTTTGGATGTGTGGGAACACGCCTATTATCTGAACTATCAGAATCGGCGCCCCGATTATGCTGATGCCTGGTGGAACGTCGTTAACTGGGACGAAGTTGCCCGCCGCTACGGCGCGTAGGATATTAACCCCTATCCCCCCAACCCCCTTTCTCTGCTTGCGGGGAAAGGGGGAGAAAAACGGACGCAGACTCCTCACATATCTCCGTCAGCGGTGGGTGGGAAGTCGCCGAAACCGAATGATAGGGTCATATCCTCGCACGAAAATTCACAAATCAGCAAAAAGGCGCTACAATCAACAGCGCCTTTTTGTTTAATAGAATCAGGAGCTTTGTAAGATGGCGGATTTCCGCATTGAAAAAGACTCGCTGGGCGAAGTGCGCGTTCCGGCGAAAGTTTATTATGGCGCGCAGACGCAGCGTGCGGTGGATAATTTCCCCATTACGGGCTTAAAACCCTATCGTGCCTTTATCTGGAGCATGGCGCTGATTAAACGCGCGGCGGCAGAAGTCCATCTCGACTTAGGCTTGCTCGATGAAAAAATTGCCAAAGCCATCATGAAGGCTGCTGACGAAGTGCTAAAGGGCAAGCACGACAGTCAATTTGTGGTTGACCCCTTTCAAGCGGGCGCAGGCACCAGCCACAACATGAATGTCAATGAAGTGATTGCCAACCGCGCGAATGAAATTCTCGGCTATAAGCTGGACGACCCGAAGAAACCTGTCAGCCCCAACGATCACGTCAACATGGCACAGAGCACGAACGATACTATCCCAACGGCGATTCGCTTAGGCGTGCTCTGGCGCTACGACGAGTTGGCTGCCGCGCTCAAGCACCTTGCCGACGAATTGAACAAGAAAGCGCAAGAGTGGGACGGCGTGGTGAAAAGCGGACGTACACATCTACAGGATGCTGTGCCGATTCGTTTGGGACAGGAAGTGGGCGCGTGGGCAAAAGCAGTTGAGCGCAATATTGAGAAGATCAAGTTCGCGGCGGAAGGGCTGCGACGTATCGGGATTGGTGGCACGGCGAATGGCACAGGCTTAAACGCACATCCTGAATACCACAAACTCATGGTGAAGAAACTGAGCAAGCTCGGCAAGATGAAGCTGTATGAGTCGGATAACCTTTTTGAGTCGATGCAGTCGATGCAAGACCCCGTGTTTTTCTCAGCCGCGCTGCGCAACACCGCGCAAGACCTGTCGCGTATTTCCAGCGACATCCGTATGCTGTCCAGTGGTCCGACGACGGGCTTGGCAGAATTGACGTGCCCGCCTGTGCAGCCGGGTTCGTCCATCATGCCCGGTAAAGTGAATCCCGTGCTGGCGGAGATGCTCAATCAGGCGATGTTTCACATCATGGGCAACGATTTGACGGTGATGCTGGCAGGGCAGGCAGGGCAGTTGGAACTGAACGTGATGATGCCCATTATCGCACACAACCTCAACGAAGCGGTACAGGTGATGATCGGTTCGGTCAACGCTTTTACAGATCGCCTGATCGTTGGCTTAACAGTGAATAAAGAACGCGCTGAAGGCTGGCTGGCGAAGAATCCGATTCTGGTGACGGCACTGAACAGCCGCATCGGCTATCTGAAGGGCGCAGAAGTCGCCAAGAAGTCGCTGGCAGAGAATCGCCCGATTCTCGATATTGTGGTTGACCTTGGCTATCTGTCGCGCGAAGAAGCCACTGAACTGCTTGATGCACGCAAGATGACCGAAGGCGGCATCATGGGCATCGCGGCAGGCGGCTAAAGCAT
>CALMZT010000373.1 GCA_937870805.1 uncultured Chloroflexota bacterium | reverse complement strand
GGACTTCAACGCCTTCAAAATTGGCGAAGGTTAAATCGCGCACATGTAAGTTGAGCGCGTGTTTCACATGCTCAAACAGCGCTGTGTAGCTGGCGGAAACGCGCGGCGCATCCTGGAGTTCGAGGCGCTCGATGAGGCGTTCAATCGTCTTGGCATCGCCTTCGATTTCGACAAAATTCCCATAAGGCATTTCATCCAATACCACTTCCGCATCATCAAGTTCATAGGTCGTGCGATACTTTTCATAGACCATATAGGGTGTAAAGCCCAGCTTGTCGAGAATTCGTTCCATCTCGTCAAAATCGCTCACTTCGACTTCGATCTCGGTGCGGTTAACGACGCCTTTGTCGGCTGTGCCACCCTCTTTGTAGGTCAGGCGTGCGCGTGTGTCCTGTCGCAACCGGACGACGATACCGTTGGGTGTAAGCGACTTCTCAGCATTTTCATAGCGCACATTACGCTCATAAACGCGCGGAGCACTGAGGTGTGCGCCTAGTGCCTGTAAGCGCTTTTCGACGGTGTGCAGGTCGGGGATATGGAGCTTGGCTTCGGTTTCTTCGTTTTTGGGCATGATTACTCGTCCTCAAATATGACTTTCTCATACACATCCGTCAACGCTAACGTGCAACTAATAGACGGTAACTCAATTGCAGTATCGAGTTCACTGACATCGCTGAACAAGAGCCATCGCCCATCATTTTGACGCACATAATGTTCGATACGAGGGCTATCCTGCGCGATCAACACATACTCCTTTAACGAGTCGAGCTTGCGGTAGTGCTGGAACTTTTTGCCACGATCATAATTTTCAGTGGTTGCTGAGAGGACTTCGATAATCAGCGTAGGATTTAGGAGTGAAGCAGGGGTATCGTCATTGAACTGAGGCGTATCGCACACGATCACAACGTCGGGATAGGTGTATAAGCCCGTCTTTTTTACCTTTACACGCATAGCTGTCGCGTAGACTTTTGAGGGACGTTTACGAAGTTGTGTGCCCAAACTCGCAAGCGTATTTACAGTAACAAGAATATGATTCTCGCTTGCGCCCGCCATCGCAAAAACTTCGCCGTCGAGATATTCGTGGCGGATTTCGCTGTCACGCTCAAAAGTGAGATATTCTTCGACTGTCCACTTATGTTTTGGGGCTGCTGACATAGAGCTAGTCCTCTTAAACCCTACTTAAAATACGCATAATAGCCGCCACCGTCATGGATCTCTTTGTCGCCTTCAAAGCCGATGACCACATCGTCCAGCCCTTCTGCTGGATAGCCAGCTTCGCGCAGGGCATCCAGTGTTTGTTCGCGGATACGCGCCGTGTGTCCGTCGGCAACTGCTTCGGCGCGTGCGTGGTGATCGGCAAAGATGTACCAGATCGTCAGATATTTCGGATGAAGCTCAATATCGCCGTAGTAAAAGTCGCTGATAATCGGCGGCGTCATCCGCTTGTTGAGTTCGCGCACACATTTCAACGCGGTGGTAACTGTCTTGTTCAACTCGGTTTTATCCACCGTTCAGGCTCCTGTCCAGCCAATCCATATACCAATCGAGAAAATCCATGTGGTGCAGCGGGTCGCGTGAGTGCGGAAGCGGTATCAGCCCTTGATTGGCGTAGCGTCCATCTGCCCAGATGCTACCCTTTGCCGCGCCAGTAACAACCAAAAGTTCATAGCCGCCGTCGCCTGTGTTACAGATACGCATCGTCCCACGTGTGAGTTCGTCGGACAAATACTCGTCGTCGGGCAGATGCTCCTCGTTCCAATCGCTGGTGTAGGGGAAGGGCTGCGCGAGTAATGGAAGCGCTTCTTTGTGGTGTCCCAGCGGCAGCACGCCGTAGTAAGGTCCTGCGCCGCCGCTGCCCACGCCCAGCAGAAACGCACGATAGCCAGCAGGCAGTTCAACACCATACCGTGTTTCAAACTCCCCGATTTGTTCCTCACGCAGCGGTGCACCCATGCGGTAACGATGCACATTTGCGCCAAAGATTTTGTAATGTGCATCACGCCCACGCAGCAGCGCGAGTTTTACTTTGATGTCATCAATTATTGTCATTCACACATTATGCATCGGAACTATTCAAACAACGTCAGAGTTTAATCAGTGTGCATAATTTACAGACGGAATTCAACCGTGTGATTTATTGCCGAGCGAGTTTGCAGGTACAGCAACCAACTGCAATTCCAACCCAAAGGCTTGCTCAAACAGTCCGCGATGCTGTTCCGCTGACCACAACGCGACTTTTTCATCGCCCGTCATTTGCAGTTCCATCTGCGCCCGCGTGCTGCCCACAGTCAGTTGAATGTCCTTGACGACGCCATCGCGCGCACGATCTAAAAACTCTGCCAGCCGCAGCAGCGCACTCAGTTGCGTAAGTAGCTGTTTGTCTCCCTCTTCCAACACACTGCCTAATTCATCCGGTGTGGGGTTGCCTTTACGATGATAGCGTATCAGCAGGGCGATGAGAGCTATTTCACGGTGGGTATAGCCTGCTAAACCTGTGTAAAGAATGAGATACGCGCCGTGCTTGTGATGATCGTTATAGTCGACGGTTACGCCGATGTCGTGCAGAATCGATGCTGCCCACAATAGCTCACGTTCCACATCATCAAAATCATACTTCTCGCGCAGTTGGTCAAACATCGACAGGGTGAGATGGGCGATGTGGCGTGCGTGCTGTTCCTGATAGCGGTACAGGTTCGCCAGGTTGAAGACGGATGCCTGGCGCACGTCCTCAAACAGCGGTGGCGTGCCTAAGAAACGTTCGTAGAATAACCCTTCACGCAAACTCTGGCTGCACACCTCCAGTTCATCAAAGCCGCCCGCCCGCATGACCTCACGGATAATCAGCGCGCCGCCCAACGCAATGTCGGCGCGATCTGCTTTCATGCCGCGCATCTTCTTGCGTCCGGCAATGTCCATGTCAGCGAGTTTTTTGCAGATGTCGTCCATTTGATTGCGTGTGAGGATGTACCCCTGGGGGTCTTCGATGGGGTAGTCGGACATCTCTTCGCCCAGGCGCGCCATCTGCCGCAGCATCCCGCCGACGCCGATCAGTCGTTTACCTTTGCCGCGCTTATACCATTTGAGCGAACCGAAGTGCTCTTGCAGATGGTCTTGCAGGTGTTCAATGTCCTTATTGCGCGGCGGGTCATCAGACAGAAACGCTTCGCTCATGCGTACCGCGCCCAACGGAAAAGAGATACTTTGGTCGATCTGGCGCTGTTTGACGCGAATGATTTGCACAGAGCCGCCGCCAAGATCAAAGACAAAGCCATCGTTGAGGTTTGTGCTGTTAACCGCTGCCAGATAACCATAAAAGGCTTCTTCTTCGCCTGTCAGCACGCGCACGTCCAAGTCTGTTTCGACTTTCATACGGGTCAGCAGGCTGTCGGCGTTTTTGCCGTCCCGCAGCGCACTTGTGCCGACAGCGACAATATCGCTGATGCCTGATGCGCGGCAAAAAGCGGCGTAGATGTGGGCGGCGCGCATCGCCCGTTCGATGGCAGGCCCGCAGATGACGCCTGTTTCTGCCATACCTTCGCTGAGGCGCACGACTTCGCGGATTTCGTCCACGACTTTGAAGTACAGCCCTGGTACGTAAGCGATGACGATCAGGCGAAAGCTGTTACTGCCCATGTCGATCACGGCGACGCGGCGTTCGGCGGCAGCGACTTCGCCGTGCTGGGCGAGGGTGTCAAGATGTTTGCGTTTGGTCACGATTGCTCTTTCTAAATCACCAGCCACACAAAAGCGAGTAGTCTCGACCATCAATTGCGCCGTAACTGTCGATGATTGCACGCCAACGCCCATCGGAGAGTCGTCCCTCGATGGTTGCACCAACAGGTGGCAGACCAATCTCATCGTAAGCTGCATCGGTGTGATAGTAGTCGTTTAATTCCCTTTCAGTCAACTGTGTCGCTACCACAATCCAAATGTGACCGATGCAATCGCTGCTGCCACCACCATCCACAAAGTCTGTATTACGCTCAAGAAGCTCAGTCTGCGGGGGTAAAGGGTAATCAAATAAAGGCTGAGCGTGCTGCCATAGAACGTACTGAGCGACAAAATGTGAGGCTGCACAAAGTAATAAAGGTAAGACAAATAACATCATCAAAATAATCAATGTCAACTTTAAAGTTCGACGGTGTTTCATTTAGCTCACCACGCGCAGCGCAGCCGGACGATACTCTTTCACGGTGTCAATGAGCATTGCATAG
>CALMZT010000372.1 GCA_937870805.1 uncultured Chloroflexota bacterium | reverse complement strand
CGCGTCGGCTATCGCTTTGAGAGACACGACGCTCAATAGTCGTCACACCTACTAAATGTCATCGCTCACTCTACTTATCAACGCTCTATCGCTGGCGCTGGCGATGAGCTTTCTTTTGATTATTCTCTGGCAGGACAGCCGCAAGGAACTCAATCAGTTCTTCGCCATTTTTTTATTCCTCATCACGCTCTGGAACGTCGGCGCGCTGTTGACACAGGTTGCCGTGATGGTTGGTATGGACGTTGTACTCATCCAGTTCGCCGTTGGCATTCTGGAACTCGGCTTCATCGGATCGAGCATTGCCATCTATGTGTTGACGACGGTCTTGATCGGCACGAGCTTAAAGCGTTTCCGCACGATGGCACTTGCCAGCCTCATTCTCGTTGTCGCCTATCGCGGCTTCATCATCGCCAATACGCCCCCTACTTTTGAAATCATCAGCGAGTCTTTTACCTACCGTTTTCCGCTGTTGTCAGTTCTTTTCTACATCTTTTTCGATTTCCTGACGCTGTATCTGGTATGGCACTATCGCCGCACGCTGCGTTCGCGTGTGATGATCTTTGGCATTGTCCTGTTCGTGATCGGGCAGAGTACGGGCTTTTTGAATCCAGAATTATTTGTTGTCTGGATTTCAACCTCGATTAGTGCTGTCGCTGCCTTGATTATCAGCTCCGAGATGATCCAGCAGGAGATTATCAAACCACTGGCATCACGTATCTCGCAAGTCGAGGCGATGCACCGCGTCAGCCTGGCGGTTTCCAGTCAAACCGCCTTGGATACGGTACTTGATGAAATTACCAAACAAGCGGTTGGTTGGCTTGATGCCGATGCAGCAGGCATTTTTTTGAATAAGGGAACTGAACTGGAGTTAGAGACAGTTTATGAACTGCCTCGTGAGTCCTTGCATACCCGCGTTGACATCGGCGACGGAGTGGCAGGGACGGTTGCACAGACGCACCAGTCGATTTTCCTTATCAATTATGGACGTGACTGGCGCGGTAAATCCGAACTTCCTTACGCCAACGATTTTGGGTCGATGATCTCAGTGCCATTGATTTATGGCGGTGATGTCATTGGCGTTCTCATGGTTATTACCGGGAAGAATGGGCGTTTATTCGCGCGCGAGGATGTACATCTCCTCGAACTGTTGGGCGCACAAGCGGCGGTTGCCATCGCGCACAGCCGCTTTTTGCAGGAGGTAGAATCAGGACGTAATCAACTCGAAAGTTTATTGGTCAGTACCGAAAATCCGGTGGTCGCTGTCAATCGTCGTTTCGAGTTGATTTTCGTCAATCCCGCCGCACGCGAGTTGTTTTCAATTGACGACAGCACGCAAACGAAAGACATCACCAAACTGCTGCCACGTGCCGCATTGCCACCCGATTATCGGGCTGCGCTGCGTGATATGAACCACTTCCGCGTCTACACTTACGAAGTTTCATTGGATAGCAAAGTCTTCCTCTGTCATCTCACGCCGATTGGTCGCCCGCGAGTTACGGGTTGGGTAGCAGTGCTGAACAATATCACGCAGCTTAAGGAACTGGATCGCCTGAAGAGTGAGATGGTACGTATGACCAGCCACGACTTGAAGAACCCACTTCAGGCTGCGTTGGCAAACGTCGAACTACTCAAGGAAGATGTCACCAACTTGCCGGACGAAGATATTCACCTCTCTGTCTCGGTCATCGAAAAGCAGCTTGAACGCATGAATCGTATTATTCGCGGCATTCTGGATTTAGAGCGTGTCAAAACGGGTGCCTTGACACTCGGTATTTGCCGTCCAGAGCGCATTGTAAAACGGACACTCGATGAATTGCGTCTCTTTGCCGACGAGTGGCACATTACTCTGGAAGGGAAGGTTACGGAAGACGTGCCTGATTTTCAGGGAGACGAGGAGCAATTTGAGCGCGCGCTCATCAATCTGGTCGAAAATGCGATTAAGTTTACCGCACCTGGCGGCAAGGTATGGCTAACCGTTGACGGTCAGAGTGACGAAATCCGTTTCAAGGTGAAGGATACAGGAATCGGCATCCCGACAGAACTCCAACCGCATATCTTTGAGCGCTTTTTTCGCGGCAGGCAGAAAGGCGCTGAACATATCACGGGTTCTGGTTTAGGATTGAGCCTTGTCAAAACCGTTGTTGAAAACCACAATGGCAAAATCTGGCTTGAAAGCGCGGAAAATCAAGGAACAACGTTTTTTGTCACTGTACCCGCAATGGCTTTGCAAGCAATCGACTGAATAAAGCGAGTCTAAGATGCTTAAACGTGTATTGATCGTCGTATGTGTTGTTGTCTTAATCACACTTCTAGCTCAAACTCTTACTACACAGGCAATCACGCCGACCCCCGCACCTTCAAAAACGCCGACGCTATCGCCAACCCCCACCACAGCGCCTGTCACGGCAACTGCAACCTCAGTTCCTGAACCTGCAACTAACTCTAGTTTCGAGCCTTTTTCCCAAACTGATTTGAGTGTTTTGTCGGGCAATGTACAGCGCCCGAATGGCATTGTATGGCTCAATGATAAATTGTACGTAGCCTGTAACGGTGACTGGTCAATCTATGAGATTGAGGCGGACAGCGGCGCGACAGAACTGTATATCTTTGGCTTGCGCAACGCGCACACCCTGTTTGCCGAAAATGATGACAGGGGCGAATTGAATCTGTGGGCACCTGATTTCGAGCGTAACGTGTTGGTACGCATTACCCGCACTGGCTTTAGCACAATCACGACAGAACTCAACGGACCCTGGGGGATTGCTTATCTCGATGAAAGCTCGTTTTTGGTGACTAATCTTCTTGATGACAATATCGTTCGTGTGACCCGTGAAGGGCAAGTCAGCGAGTTCCTAACTGGATTACGTTCGCCCACTGGCATTGTTATCGACGGGGAATTTGTCTATGTCGCTAACAATGGCAGTGCGCGGCGTGGGATTGAGTGGTCAATGAATTCACCGGAAACGAATGTGGGCAGTCCTGCGGAAACACTCGTAAGTGGGCTGCAAAACACGACGGGCTTGGTTATGGGCAGCGATGGCTACCTGTACTTTGCGTATTCGTTGGGGACACGCGGCGTCGTTGGGAGAGTTGACCCTGTGCAGTGTCGTGAGAACGGCGGATGCACAAACGATCAGGTAGAAATCATCGTTTACAGCGACTTAGCCGCACCGCTTGCCGGGTTAGCAATTTCCCCTGATCTGCAATTATTTGTGCATACAATCTATCGTCCAGAGATTTACTCGGTACAGTTAGATCAGCGCCCGTAACTGAAACGGCGCTCCAAATAACGGATCAGCAAAGAACCCAATACCGTCATAGTAAGATAGATCATGGCGGCGATGAAATAAGTTTGCCCAAATCGGAAAGTAGAACTTGACCATAATTTGGCATTTTGGGTGATATCGCTGATACCAAGCACTGTCACCAGTGATGAATCTTTAATCATTGAGATAAAGTCATTGCCTAACGGCGGCAGAACGCGGCGGATTGCCTGTGGGAGGACAACAAAACGCATTGTCTGGATGTAGGTCATGCCTAGTGAACGTGCTGCTTCGGTCTGCCCCTTCTCTATGGATTGGATGCCCGCACGTAGCGTTTCTGAGAGAAAAGCGGAATAGGTTAGGGCAAGCGCGATTATCGCGGATGTTGGCGAACTACCATTTAACCGAAATTCTGGATTGATAGTGCTTTCGATGAAATTAGAAAATGCCGGTACGAGGACAAAGGCAACGGATAGAAGGACTACCAAGATCGGCAGACCACGCAGTACCGAGACATATAAGGTGGCGACTTGAAAGAGCACGAGCCGTATAAAGCCCGTTATTTTACCCATCAAGCCAGTGCCCGGTTTAGGCGCAGTAGCGCGGATCAAAGCGATCATTAAACCCATAAACAGCGCTGTGAGATATGAGGTGACACTGACGGTTAACGTCATAAAGATACCTGGAATCAAGTATCGAAAAATTGCATTGTATTCTTCTGACGTAAAGACAAGGATTATGGTAAAAATTCCTGCAAGAATTAGGACTAATAACCACCAGTGAAAAGTGTAGAGAAGCCCGCCGCTGGTAGCCCGTGCGCGTGATGCGGCAGTTATTTCTCCAAGAATATCGGATGATGATGTAGACATGATGAGTCCTTGCCTGGATAAAATGCGGGATGCACACATGTGCATCCCGTTTGCTCATTTATTCGTTGTCATTCTCGGATACTACGGAGTTGCTTCGGCGGTTGCTTCTTCTGTGGCATCCGCTTCAGCGGTTGCTTCTGCATCTTCTTCCGTCGAGACAAACCATCGGCGGTTGATCTCTTCGAGTGTTCCGTCTGCCCTCATCTCTTCCAGCGCCGCATTGAAGGCATCGACCAGTTCAGAGCCGGGCGGGAAAGCGAAGCCCAACTCGTCAGAGCGCAATTCAGTGCCGATGATCTTCACCGCGTCGGGATTTGAACCGACGTAGCCGAGACCAGCAGTATTATCCATGATGACAGCATCGACGTCGCCGTTGATGAGTGCTTGCACTGCGGCTGGGAACAGATCGTAAGCGCGGACGCGCGACTCACCAAAGGTTTCAATAGCGACATCGTAGTTGGTGGTCCCCGTTTGTGTACCGACGGTGATGGACTCATCATCAACTAGATCTTCAGTAGATGTGAAGCGGGTTTCGTCGGCGCGCACAAGGATCGATTGCGCAACAGTAACGTAACCGATAGAGAAATCGACGCTTTCTTCACGTTCGGCTGTAATGGTGATGCCATCAGCCGCTACATCAAACTCGCCGTTAGCAATCGCCACAAGCATCCCGTCCCAAGATGTCTGGACGAATTCGGCTTCGCAGTTCAGGCGTTCGCAAATTTCGCGCACTGTGTCGTAATCCCAGCCAATTGCTTCGCCAGTTTCCGTATCAATCGAGTTGAAAGGAGGATAGGCATTTTCAACGGCAACGCGGATTGTGCGTCCATCCAGATCAGGTAGTGCAGCCGTTTCTGTCGCTTCACCTGTTGCGTCTTCCGTCGCCTCTTCGGTTGCCTCTTCAGTCGCCTCTTCGGTGGCTGCCTCCGTGCCTTCTTCAGTTGCTTCCGTCGTTGCTGCTTCGGTAGCCGCTTCAGCGTCTGCGGTGGCTGCCTCAGTTGCCTCAGTTGTTGGAGCAGCAGTAGCGGAAGGACGTGCGGTTGCCGTTGGATTCGAACCGCAGGCAGATGCGATCACCAGGACCAGCGCCATAAAAATCAAAAGTGTTACTTTTCTAACGGACATTACAAGCCTCCAGATTGTTGAGAAACGGGATTTCCCCACGTAGTCCCTACACCGAATGTTAAAGACAGTGAAATATTAAACG
>CALMZT010000371.1 GCA_937870805.1 uncultured Chloroflexota bacterium | reverse complement strand
AAGCAGGGACACAGCCTTATTCAAGCCCTTCTTGATGCTTTACTTGGACTACCTCTCGTCCCTGCCTGAGTAGTTACCTGAAATATGCTTTTCTAGCGTATCACAGATTCTCACGGCTCATGTTTTATGCCGCCCCATCGTGCCCATGCGACACATCTGCGCAAATTCGCAGTAGCGCGTACATTTGCCCTGTTCCAGTTTATTGGCTTGCGCGGCGAAATTACCTGCGCGTCCATCTTGCAGATAAGCAGCGAGATGCGCGCGCGCTGTTTCAATCGCCGCGTCGTCGGGTGTGACTTCGCCGCTGGAGTCGCCGCTGCGGATATGCCAGAACATGCCCCCTGCTACCGTTGGCGGCGCGCCGTTGTCATCACTTGCCAGAACGTGCGGCAGCGCCACCAGATACAGCATCATCTGGAAGTTGCGCCCGTTTTCCATCTCCGTCGTCGGGATTTTCGTGCTGCCGCTTTTGTAATCGACAATCACGGCAGAGTCGCCCTGTAGATCAATACGATCAATATAACCGCGCACACGCAGCCACTCACCATCGGCAACTTCGATTGCCAGCGGCGAGGTCACGCCAAACGGTGCTTCCAACAGATACGGACGGCGCGGCGTATCGCTCCAACGGTTGAGGGGGCTGTCCTCCGAGAAATCCTTGCGCACCATCGCTTCCAAGCGGCGGTGAATGACGCGCTTTTCGCCTTCCCACACAGAGGTCGCGCGGAAATGCATTTCACGCGGCGCGCTGTTCAGCACGCTTTCGGCTTCCTCGCCCAATATTTGCAACGCGGCGTCCATATATTCGGGCGTGATGGTCGCGCCAGAATCACGCAGCCGTTCGTAAGTATTTTCGAGGATTTTGTGATAGATGCTGCCCAGCACAAGCGCATCGGTGCCTTCTTCGGGTTCTTCCCACGCTTCGAGCTTCAGCAGGCGTTTGGCGAAGAAACGGAAGCCGCACTGACCGAATTCGTTAAGCTGGCTGGCACTCCACACCCGCGATTCGCCCAACATCTGCGCCACTCGCTCAATCAGCGCCGCATCGCGCAACCGCCCTGAGTAGTGATCGTGTGACTGACGGGACATGCGCTGCGTTTCAATCATGCGACCCTGACGGATGAGCGACCAGTAATCGGCGTGAGCGCTGAGCATCCAGTTGTAGAGTGCGACGTGTCCATTACTGTTCAACGACTCGGCAAGCGCTAAAGCCGCTTCCTCACGACAGGCGGCGTCATCCGCGCTGACGACTGTGCCCGCGCGGATTTTTTCAACCAGATTGCCCTTTTCAAAGACATTCAGCGTCGCGCGCCATAAGTGACTTTCAATCCACAGCTTGCCCTCTTGCAGATAAGGACGCGACAGGGTGAGCGTTTCGCGTGGCAAGCCGATCAACTCATAAAACAAACCGTCATCGGCGGCGCGCTCACTGCGGGTAGGCAGGGGAATCCTTTTCTCTTGCAGGTTTCGGCGTTCACTGTCGGTATACAGCGGGTCTTCTGGCTGGCGCGCGGGGAATATGCCTTCTGCCAAGCCCAGAACGAACAGATGCTTATGAGGCAAGCCGCGCGCGTTCGCCGCCGTCGTCACCAGCACACGCCCGGAATACAGCGGTGCAGCGTTGATCTCAGCGATTTCCACTGCTGCGCGCAAATCGGCAAAGAAGGTTGACCACGAAATCGGCTTATCTTCGCCCAACGCCTTCAGCAGTTCTTGACCAGAAAGCAAGCCGCGCAGCACACTCTTGAATGCCCGCATCGCGGCGATGTCCCTCGAAACGATGTAGGGATAGGCATCCTCGCTGCGAACATTGCGCAGCATCCGCAAACGGTAGAATGCATCTTCCTCTTGTGTGCTCACATCCGTATCAGAGTATTCATCAGGGGGCTTAACGGGATCAGAACCGATAAGGCGCTCAATCCAGTGAACATATTGATCGACAGTCGATTCCTGCGGTGGTGTCACCGCAACAAAAAATGTATTGAGATCATCATAAAGCTGCTGCGCGGTTTCAGCGTTCAAGAGTGGCTCGGCATCATCGTCGTCTTCAGGGGTGACGTGTGTCGCTTCACTCAAAGCATCCAGCCACGCCGCGCGCCCACCAGTGACGAGCAACGCATGGCTGACTTTTTCCAATGCATCAATCTGCATCCTGTCCAGCCCATCGACAGTAAAATACGGTGAACGCAGCGCATCCAGCAAATCGCGGCGCTTGAAATCCCTGCTGTGTAATTCGAGCAAGTTCATCAACGCAATGATCGCAGCGTTTTGTGCCAGGGGTTCGCCGTAATGCAGTGCCAGCGGCAAACCATAAGCACGCATCAGCGAGATCATGTGCGCGCTGTAGCCCGTCCAATCGCGTAGCGCGATCAGAATGTCATCCGGGCTTGAGCCTTCCAGCAGCAGGCGTTTCACACGACGCAGTACCGCCGCGACTTCACGCGCGGGGTCAGGCGCTTCAATCCAGCGCACATTCTGCTGCCACGCCACACGCGGCACGTTCAGCTTAAAAATGTTGGATAGCAAATGCCGCATATCCGGCGCGCGCCCATCTTCGGCGGGCGTGCCCGACAGCAAGGTTACGATAGGCTCTGATTGCGCCTCAAACGTGTGCGTTTCTTTGAGTCGTTCCAAAGCCTGCTTGAAACGTCTACCAATGGTCGCCTCACGCTCGGTGACGGTGGTGAGCGTCACCAGCGCTTGTCCCGCACGCCCTGATAAACGCGCGATCAGGCGGGCTTGCAGCGGCGACAGGTGATCGAAGCCATCGACCAGCAGCATCCGCAGCGGCAGTTGAAGCTGCACAGGTTGATTAGCGATGATACGCTCGTCGTCCTTGCGCAGCGCGTCGAGTGCCAGCCAGCCCTCGCCTTCACGATCAACAAGGTTGTGGTCAATCAGCCTTTGTTGATACGCTGAGTAGATTAGGGACAGTTCTTTATCCTTTTGCGACTCGGCGTGTTCGGCGTACCATTCCAGCGGGACAACCGCCTGCTTGAGTTCGTCGATAAAGTTAGCGACAACCTTCACGAACCCCGGCGTATGCGCAATTCCTTTGAAATAGGTCAGTTGATTTTCCCGCTGAAGTCCCTCTAACAGCGCGCGCAGCAGTCGGAAACGTCCGGTTTGATCGAGTGTGCGTACAGGCAGTCCTGAGATATTCAGCAGCCGCCGATACAGCTTGTAAAAATCGAAGAATTCAACATTGAAATAAACGTGCTTGCCCCCTGTTTGCAGCAGACGCTGGCGGAATGCATCTTCCTGGCGTGCGCTTGCCAGCAGTACCCATGCCGCCGCAAACGGCTGCTCCACCACCGCCAGTAAACGTTCGATAGCTTGTTCCGTTTTGCCTGTAGCAGCGGGCGCAAGCAGGATTTCAGTCGTCATAAAGGTGTCCCAGGTAAACAGTTTTCAGTTGACAGTAAACAGCACATGCATGGTTCGTATGCGTATTGTATCCCAAAGAGTAGTGCGTCTCGCCATAAAAAAACAAGGGGATGAGTCCCCTTGTTCATATTGATGATGAAACCAGCTGTAATGATTACTGAGGGTAGAGCTGTTTAACGACTTTTTGCGCCGTGTTCGTGTCAATACGTTCGGCGGCAAAGTAGCTCGGTGCCAACACATCGACCACTTCAGGAGCTAAAGCAACAGGGATCGTCGGGTTGTTGGCTTTGAGCGTCACCAGCGGCGGCTCTTTCGTAAACACGATAACCCCATAAATGGGTAGTTGCGTAATGCCGCGCCGTGCCGCGTATTCGCCTAAGCTCTTGATGTCGGCAAGACATTCTGCTGTGGGGTTGAACATCATCGGCACGTAGTCGCCGTTTCGATTCTTCTTCACCCAATTCTGACCGTCATTCAGGAAGCTGCCTTCCATGTCCACAATGCGAAACACCAGCACGCCTGGTGGTCCCACCAGCACGGCGTCGATATAACCCAAGCTCAGTCTGCTGACATTGCGAATGAAAGTGTAACGATCATCAAGGCGCGGCGTGAGAAATTCTGCGGTACGGATGGCAAGGCTGTTATCGCGTTTCCACGTCACCGCACGCAGCGCCATGCCGCCGCCTGCCAGCGCTACAGCGATGCCGATGAACAGCAGCACCGCGCGCAGCGTATTGTAAAAACCATAGCCCGGATTGCTTGGCACGACAAATTCGATGACGTACAACGCCAGAGCCACCAACGATAGGAAAACACCCCCCAGCACAACGACGGCTGCGATTTGCAACAGCCTCGTCGCTCGACGGGCAAGAGAACGAGTAGGCGCGACACTGCGCATGTTAGACTTGCTCCCTTCCCTACTTAGCCGGACTGTTGTTATTGGTGCTCGGAGTGCTGTCCACGACAGGCGGCTTTGTCCTGGTACGCCGCTGCGTGATGACTTCCTCAAGCATTCGCTGCAATTCGTTGAACTTGGGCAGCGGTTTATAGACCAGCTTATCCGCACCCGCCTGTGTCATCATCAGTCGTTCTTCGTCAGCAGACAACTTGAAAGCCGTGCTCATGACGATGGCAATTTGTCCCAAAATGGGACTCTTGCGCAGGCGTTCCCCCACCATCTGCCCTTTAATCTCACCGGGTAGGCGGATGTCCAGCAGCGCTAGCTCAGGGAGTTCGCCTTTAAAGCGTCCACGATCTACATCTTCAATCCATGAGACGGCTTCTTCACCGTCCACGAAGGCTACGCCCTCGATGCCCCACATCTCGAACATCGCCAACAAGACTTCGTAAATATCCGGCTCATCTTCCACAACCATCCACGTAGACAAGGGCAACACTCCTTAAATAGCGATCAGCAGATGTCGTGACCGCGTTATTCTCATGATGCGACGGTTTAACCATTTTACAATCCATATATAATAGAATTCCAATTGCATTTAGGCAAACTCTTTATCGAGCAGTTTAAACCAAGTTGAGTATACTTAGTAGAAAGAACTGCCCAATTCCAAATTTATTTTTGCTTTTATGTACCTAAAATGACGGAGGCAGCGCGTTGAACTGGTTGATCGCCGAAGATGAAGCGGATATCCGTAACCTGGTAACGATGATGTGTCGGGCTTGGGGTCATAATCCTCTCCCGTTTGAAAATGGACAAAAGGCATGGGATTTTTTAGACGCGGTTGAAGCCGGGACGCATAATGGTCCGCTGCCCGACTTTGCGCTGATGGATATTCGTATGCCCGGTAAGAAGGGTAACGAGATTGCTTCGCGGATGCGCTCGATGCCGGCCCTAAACGATATGCCGATTGTGCTGATGACGGCCTTCACGCTCAACGAGCAGGAGCGCGATTCGCTGCTGGCCGAGTCGGGCGTCGATCAGGTGATTGGTAAAC
>CALMZT010000370.1 GCA_937870805.1 uncultured Chloroflexota bacterium | reverse complement strand
GTCGTCGCGGGATTTGGCGATTGGGGCTGCAATGGGTTGTGCAGATGCATGTTCTGAAGGCACAATTAGCGTAGGCGATGCAAGCGCCTGCTTAAGCCGTTCCAAGCTCGTTTCTGGACTACGGCGCACATCAAGTCGCTGGATACGAATGTAGCGTGGCGGAATGTCTTCGTCGGGAATATCACGCAGCCATAATAAGAACAAACGCCGTTGGTTGGTCAGCGCCCAGCCCCATTCGTCTAGCACATTTTCGCTGGCTAGGCTCTCCGGTGTCAGCACACCCACAACGACCTGTGAGGCTTTCATCCCATGATGAATAGCGTCATCCCAGCCCTTTGTCCCTTCCGCTGTCCCCGCTGGAATATCGACAACATCTAGCCATGTCTGATGTCCCCACGAGAGAAAAGTGCTACGCAGGCGCTCAGCAAACGATTGATCTTGACGTTTATAGCTGATGAAGACTTGCATGTTGTAAAAGCTAATAAATACGTTATCAGCAATTATGCAGCAAACGTGAGCCGCGTGCAACTATTCCGCGCGGATGATCGTTAAGCCAAGCTGTGTAAACGGCAGCAGCACGTCATCGGGTACGCTTTGTTCGACAATCAGCCCGCTGACCTCGCTCAGCGACGTAATCACATACTGCGAGGCTGCGCCTAACTTTTCCTGTGATGCCAGCACGAGGGTTTCCGCCGCGCGTTTGCACAGCGCCTGTTTCACGTAGGCTTCCTCAAGATCGCCTGTGCTTAAGCCCGCTTCGGGGTGTATGCCTGTGACGCCCATGAAATACAGATCGGCGCGAATATGGTTGATGGCTTCGATGGCGGCTGCGCCCACAGAGACAATCGAGTGTTTGAACAAGCGTCCACCGATGAGAATGACCTCGACGCTGGGATGCTCGACCAGTTCCATGACGATGCGCGCGCTGTGCGTGACGATGGTGGCTTGCAGATGGCGCGGCAGATGGCGCGCGACTTGCACGGCTGTCGTGCCGCCGTCGAGGATGACGACCTGCCCATCTTTAATCAACTGCGCGGCGGTGCGTCCGATAGCGACTTTCGACTCGATGAGGATTTCTTCGCGTCCGGCGAAGTTGGCGACGGCAGGTGAGGCGGGCAGCGCGCCGCCATGTACCCGCTGCAATAAGCCTTCCTGCGCCAGTTCGCGCAAATCACGGCGAATCGTGTCTTCGGATAAGCCGAGTTCCTGGCTGACCTTTTTGGCGATCACCTGTCCATCACGTTTTAAGATATTCAGGATGTGCTGCTTGCGCTGGTTGTTGAGCATGGCGATTCTCGCTTTGCACGAATTTTCTTGACTTTGCACGAATTTTCTTGATATACTGATAATGTACGGAAATATCGTGCAAATGTACGATGATACCTGCTTATAGCGAATACGCAATGACTTTGATGGGAGTAAAAATGACTGACAAGCGCATGATGATTTTGATCGCCGGACCATATCGCAGCGGCACGGGCGATGATCCGCAAAAGATGGCGGAGAATTTACGCCGTCTCGAAGAAGCGTCGTATCCGATTTTTAAGGCAGGGCATGTGCCGATGATTGGCGAGTGGGTGGCGCTGCCGATCTGGCATACGGCGGGCGGCAAAGAGGTGGGCGACGCGCTGTACGACGAGATTTTGCATCCCACTGCTGGACGCCTCATTGAGCGATGCGACGCCGTGCTGCGCTTGGCAGGCGAGTCGAAGGGGGCAGACAACGACGTGCGGCTGGCGAAGGAGCGCGGCATTCCGGTGTATTATCATCTTGATGAAGTGCCGAGGTATGAGGGGTAGTTCTTTACAAGGGTGGATTTTTAATGGTTGTGCCATTTTTCAACAATAGCTGCACGCTTGTGAATAGGGTTGAACCGTTGAGGTCTTTCCAGCCTCTTCAGTGGGCTTACCGATTTCCTGATAGCCTGGGGTTTTGAACCCTGGGCGGCGCAACCGGCGTCATTCCTTAAATGCCTAGCCTTATAAAGACTAGGATTTACGCACTTGAATGAAATTTGTGCTTGAGCATGGGATTGATGCACTTTCACCGATGACTAGCAAGAGCTTCCATTCGCGCGTGCCCTAGCGCCTTTAGTGCGCTTACCGCATTTTCAACTCAGCCTCTCGGCTTTAGCCAGAGGCGGCACTTACCGCTTCCGCATTTACGATCAGCTAATGACTATTGACTAATAGCTAACGACTAACCAACATTACACGTCGCATTAAAGTGTCAAAAGGAACGCAAATGCACCACTTTTTGTGCTATCCTCACAGGTAATCGAAGAGGATAAACTCATGTAGTTCCGCATTCATGACTTGTCACTCGATTGTACCTTGGCGTATGCCTGTAGAGTCAGTGATCGTCCATTGCCCTGAGTTCAGGATTGACACTGATGAGCGTGCAGGGTCGTCAATACTTTTTCACTGACATAAGTGAGGCTGTTGAGACACTTCGCTGACTATTACAGCGGTGCAGTGTCAAAAACCGCCTCTTGTCTACTGACACTCTTCATTTGGATTCACGGTGATGAAATGGAGGGTACAGGTAGCGATGTGAGTTTCAACAGCCGTAGAAACAAAAAAGAGCGTATCCAGATGGGTACGCTCTTTTGATTTGGTTGTAAAGCAGATTACTTGACGGAGACCGTCGCGCCTTCGGCTTCCAGAATGCGCTTGTTCTCGGCGGCGGCATCCTTGCTCACGCCTTCGATCACCGTCGCGGGCGCGCCTTCTGCGCTTTCGACCAGTTCCTTCGCTTCCTTCAGACCAAGGTTGCTG
>CALMZT010000369.1 GCA_937870805.1 uncultured Chloroflexota bacterium | reverse complement strand
GAGGGCGCGGCTGCGGAGCGAGGGTCGAGATCAGTCGGGCGATCGGCGCCCGTCGCGGGGATGTCCAACGGCCCGAGGGTATCCAGAGCGGCGGTGCGGCCGTGCACGGCGCGTGGGGTCATCCGCGTTTTGGAGAGGACCGGCCAGGCGCTGCGTGGAAAGGACGCCGCCGTCGGCAGCGGGGGCCATCGCGGCGAGGAAGAGCCCGAAGGCCACGGCGGACGCCGCGGCCCAGGCGACCGCCGCGGAGCGGTCGGCGTGCGCCTCCTGCCCGCCCGGCCCCCGCGCGGCCAGCGCCGTGCCGGCGAGCGCGAGCGCGATCCCGGCCAGCTTGACGGCGGAGGCGCTCTCGCCCGTCGCCAACCCGGCCAGCACCGGCACGCCCGCGCCCAGCGCGCCGATCGGGGTGACCAGCGACAGCGGCCCGAGCTGGGTCGCCCGGTAGAAGCAGAGGAGGCCCGCGGCGTTGCCCACGCCGGCAGCCAGCCCGGCCAGCACCTCGCCGGCCTCTGGGACGGGAGCGCCGGTCGCCACGGCCAGCGTGCCCGACACGACGAACGCCACCGCCTGGAGCAGCACGCCGACGTTCTGGGGGTCTTTCAGCAAATCCAGCAGCAGGATAAACGGTTTTTCGCCCCGTTCCTGCGCAACACTCAAAATGTTTTCCACATCGGCATAGGGATACGGACCGACACGCAGCAGCGTGTTTTGATGATTTGCGCCGTTTGCTAAGTCATCAATGATACGGCGCGGCACACGCTTGATCTTGACTCCGCGTTCGTTCGCCATGCTGATGATTTCACCGACAGGACCTTTTTCTTCCACCGTCTCGGTGAGAATCAACTGCTCCAGGCTGCGTTTGCTCGCTCGCAGCGTTTCGATCACTGCCCAATGCCCGTAGATAAAATCTGCCATAGGTAGTTCGCTCTCAGCAATTAGCTTTCAGCGATCAGCTTGATTTAAGTTAAACAGCATGATCTGAAAGCTTTCAAATTCCGATTATGATACTCGCCAGATTGTGCCATCGGCGCGATCTTCCAGCGTGACGCCCAAATTCGCCAGTTCCTTGCGGATACGATCACTTTCCGCGAAATTTTTGTTAGCGCGCGCCTGTGCCCGCAAGCTAATCAACAGTTCAATCAACCCTGCTTCGCGCTGCCCGTTACCCGTCGCTACGTCGTCTTTCGCCACAACGCCGAGCACATCCCCGCCGAGTGTTGTGTATATGTTATTGATCGCCTCCAGCACAGGCAAGCCCACGTTTGCGCCGCTGTTCAGCAGTGTATTCACGTCGCGTGTCAAGTCTTGCAGCACGGCGATGGCGCGCGGCGTGTTGAAATCGTCGTCCATCGTTTCGATAAACGCGACTTTCGCCTCGTCCAGACGCACGAGGAAACTGTTGCCCTCGTCGCCTTGCAGCGCAGTAGTCATGGCACGGCGCACAAGACGCGCGGCGTTGTTGATGCGTTCCCAACCACCCATCGCCGCTTGCAAGGCTTCGTCGCTGTAATCAATCGGGTTACTGTAGTGCGCCGTCAACAGGAACGTGCGAATCACTTCCGGGCGATATTCCGTCAGCGCGTCTTTGATGGTGCGGAAGTTGCCGAGACTCTTGCTCATCTTCACGCCGTCTACCGTCAGGCTGCCGACCAGCATCCAGTAGTTGGCGAACGGCGCATCATTGGCGGATTCGCTTTGCGCGATTTCGCATTCGTTGTGCGGGAAGATGTTGTCGATGCCGCCGCCGTGAATGTCAAACGTCGCGCCAAGATATTTTCTCGCCATTGCCGAGCATTCGATGTGCCAGCCGGGGAAGCCTTCACCCCAGGGACTATCCCAACGCAGAATGTGTTCGGGTTCAGCTTTTTTCCACAACGCAAAGTCTTCAGGGTTGCGCTTTTCATCAACGCGCACCGTCTCGCGTGTGCCTGATTCTTGTTCGTCTAAGCGACGGTTGGAGAGCTTGCCATAATCAGGGTCTTTAGTCACATCGAAATACACGCTGCCGTTGACTTCATAGGCATAACCTTTGTCGATCAGCGTCTGTGTCATTTTGATCTGTTCGGGAACGTGCGCGCTGGCACGCGGCGAAATATCGGGACGCAGCACGCCGAGCGCATCCATATCCTCAAAGTAGCTGCGCGCGTATTCCTCGACAATCTTCATCGGAATCGACTGAAGCTGCTTTGCCTTGAGCAGAATCGGATCAACACCGGACTCACGCAGATGTCCAACGTCGGTGATGTTTTGCACGTACAGCACGTCATAGCCGCTGTAGCGCAGATAACGCACGACAACATCGAACGCGACGTAGCTCTTGGCGTGCCCCAGATGCGCGTGGTCATAGACCGTTGGACCGCAGACGTACATATTGACGCGCCCCGGTTCTAGCGGGACGAAATCTTGCTTCTCACGTCCTAAAACGTTAAATATCCGCAAAGTCATAATTTCCTTGGGTGTCTGTTTAGGTTGACTTAGAGGGTAGTTTGATGCGCTGCAATGCCTGCGTTTGAGGATACTCTATGATAAGCATTGCGTTTTTGTCTACCCTGCTTTTATTGTAGCGCGAAAATAAGGGAAGTCATATAACGAAATGATGCCAGCGTCAACGTATTCAACGAATAACCTGCGGTACACTAAAAATATGTTGTTTGTAAATTCAGGACCCCACCTTGCGCCGTTATTCTACGCAGATCATGATCGTTACTCTCATGCTCATCGCTATCATCGCCCGCGCACTGCCCGGACCGCGCACGATTGACGATGCCTTTATCACCTTCCGCTACAGCCGCAACATCGTCGAAGGGCAAGGCTTCGTCTACAACCCCGGCGTGCATACACTCGGCACAACCACGCCGCTGTTTACACTCATTATGGCAGCGATCAGCGCGATCACCGGACAGCAGGACTTTCAGTGGTACGCTATCGGCGTTAGCGCGCTTGCCGATGCGATTACCTCTGCACTCCTATTTTTGCTTACAAAGCGTGTCACGGGAAGTACCCTATTTGGTTTCATCGTAGGTGTACTGTGGGCGATTTCGCCGCGAAGTGTGACCTTCGCCGTCGGTGGCATGGAAACGAGCGTCAATATCCTGTGGATGGTCGCGGCAGTCTGGTGTTTTGTGACAGATGACACCGTAGGGGCAAGGCATGCCTTGCCCCTACATCACGACAAACGTTTGTGGATGGGTGTCTTCGCGGGCTTGGGGCTGCTCACGCGCATCGACTCCGCGCTGTCGGTTGCACCGCTGTTCGCCTACCAGTGGTGGGAGCAGATGAGAGGAGCAGCGGGCGTACACGTTGGTACACCCCTACAGAGCCGTCGTTGGATTGATTACTTCCCATTGCGCACATGGCTGGCTTGCGCGGTGACGATTGCCCCCTGGTTCATCTTTAGCACGTTCTATTTTGGTTCGCCCATTCCCAATTCCATCAACGCCAAAACCGTCGCTTACGTGATGCAGCCGGGCACAGCATTCGTCACCCTTGCGCTGGGGACGTACAGTGTGCCGTTCTTTGAGACGCAGTTATTCCCCGCTGGTGCGCGGGCGATTGCGGGAATCATCTTCATGGCGTTGTATCTCGTTTTGTCGCTGTTCGGCGTGCTTTATGCGGTCCGCAAAGTGCCGTGTCTGCTGCCATTTCTGCTTTATCCCTGGTTGTATCTGGTGGTGTTCTCCATCGTCAATCCGCTGATTTTCCGCTGGTACGTGCTGCCGCCGCTGCCTGCGCTGACGTTGGGCATTGTCTGTGGCATCTGGTCACTGGTCAGCAGCGAAAAATTACAGCGTGTCGCGCCTGTCATCATCGGTGCGATAGGCGTGCTTTGGGTAGCTGGTTCGCTCAACGTCTGGACGCTGCATCCCGATCACGGGTTAGACCGTCCCGCGCCCCTCATGGCGTGGCATCTCATCGAGCTGTACTACGAGCAAATCGGTAGGCGGCTGCGCGAGGAATACGGCGCGACGACAGACACGCGCATCGCGTCAGCAGACATCGGCGCGGTAGGTTATTTCAGCGGCGCAACGATTATCGATACAGTAGGCTTGGTGACGCCCGAACTGCGCCGTTATTATCCCAATCCACCAGACATTATCGCGCCAGATCAAAACTATGCCGTGCCGCCGCAGTTAATTCTCGATACCCAGCCACAGTATTTCGTGACGATGGAAGGTTTCGTGCGCCTTGGCTTGGAGCAAAACGCGACGTTCAACGCCGATTACGTGCTGCTGGAAGAAATCCCGACGAACTTCTATGGCACGGGGATGCGGCTGTACGGGCGCAGACAGGACGCGCAACCGTGATTACCCGCCGCGAATGGCGCAGCGTCTTCGTGTACGCGCTGCTGCTGATCGCCATCACGACGATTCCGTACCTTTTTGCGTGGAGTTTGCAAACCGATGAGATGCGGTTCAGCGGCTTTTTGCTGGGCTTGGAAGATGGCAATTCGTATCTCGGCAAGATGCGGATTGGTGCGCGTGGTGAGTGGAATTTTGCCATCTTTTACACCTCCGAACAGCACGACAGCGCGCCATTGACCTTTTTACCGTACATCATTCCAGGGCAAATCGTCGGATTATTCATTGCACACGACAGCCCAATACTCACGCCCGCACTCATTGTGACGTTCCATGTGATGCGCGTCGCTGTTGATCTACTGCTTATCTTCGTGACCTATCGCTTCATCGCGGAATTTCTTAAAGCGCCAGCTACTCGCTTCACCGCGCTGTTGATCGCCACGTTAGGCGGCGGTTTCGGCTGGCTGCTGCTATTGGTTGGGGGTGTGCCGCCGGAATGGTTCATCCCTGAAGGTTTCAGCTTCATTATCCTGTACTATCTGCCGCACATCACTTTAGCGCGCGCGGCGCTGTTGTGGGGCTTGCTGGCAATCATCTGGCTGATGAAAGATAATAGGGCACAACACGTAAGCGAAGCGACTGCGCCCCTACAAACCTCGAATGTCCCTTTACAACTCACCGCTGCTATCTGCTGGATTGTCACGGCGTTCAGTGTGCCGTTCTTTCTCGTCATCGTCTACTGCATACTTGGCGCGTGGGGGCTGGCAGCATGGGTACGCTTGCACCGCTTTCCAACGGCGCTATTTTGGCGCGTGGTGATTCCTGCTGCGCTTACCCTGCCGCTGTTTGCCTACTACGCTATCACCTTCACGACAAATCCTGTCTTTAGCCAATGGACAGCACAAAACACGCTGCCCTCACCCTCACCCATCGACTATGTGCTTTCCTACATCGTTATCGGCGCGCTGGCGTTCGTCGGCGGGGGCTGGGCGTGGCGCACCAAGCACGTGCCTGTCAAATATATGCTGCTGGTCGGTTGGGTGCTGATTGTGCCGATTTTGATCTATCTGCCGTTCATTACTGTGCAGCGGCGCATGTCTGAAGCCGTGATTGTGCCACTGGCAATCCTTGCAGCGGCGGGTCTGCGCCTCATCACACGGCACGTCAAAGTGTGGCGGCGCTGGCGGGCGGCGTTCGTGGCGACCATGATTCCCGCGTATGTTTTTCTATTGATTGTGGGCATGGTCTCATCCACGCAGCGCCTGCCACCTGTGTTCCAGCCCAGCGCCGCAATCAATGCACTCAATTGGCTGAACACACAGCTAACACCCAGCGATGTTGTGCTGGCAAGTTACAACACAGGCAACGTCGTCGCGGCGTACACGGATGCGCGCGTGTTCGCGGGACATGGA
>CALMZT010000368.1 GCA_937870805.1 uncultured Chloroflexota bacterium | reverse complement strand
GCGATGGATGAATACGAACCATATCTCATTGTGCGCGTCGATCATGAACGCGCGCATTTTATCGTTGCCCAACTCGGCAGTGTTCAGCGCACTGAAAACATGAAGCTCGAACTGCGTAGTGAGGACTGGTATGACGAGAATGTGATTGCTGGCTTAACAAGCGGCGTTGCGTCGCGTCCAACCGCTTCTCGTGATCGTTTTGAAGCCCGTGTCGCAGAGCATGTCGAACGTTTCTATCGAGATGTTGCTGTTCACACACAAGCATTGTGCAAACAGCATCAATTACGGCGCGTCATTGTCGGCGGCATCGCGGAGTCGGCTCACGCGCTGCGTGATCTGCTGGGTCAAGAAAATGTGATCGACATTCTATCGGTATCGATGCATGACTCGCCTGCGCAGGTTTTGGAAAAGGCGCTGCCTGTCGCTGAGGGATATGAGCGCAAGCTGGAAGCCGAATTAGTGGAAGAAGTCATTGATCTGGCGAAAGCTGGCGGGCGCGGTGCGTTAGGGCGTGGAAAAGTGAAGCAAGCGTTCGGTGAGGGACGTGTCGAACTGCTGATTGTCTCTTTTCCCCCTGATGACTACAAGGACATTGAAGAGTTGACGACAAAGGCATTGGAAGCCAACTCCAAAATTGAACTCGTACATGGCGATGCCGCTGACCGTCTCAATGGTGAAGGCGGAGTCGCAGCGCGCCTCTACTATGCGTATTGAGTTCACAATGGTGAAGACTAATCTTCCTGGCTGCGAGTGACTTCGATTTCCATCGGGTAAGGCTCATCTTTGGAGATGTATTTACTGGTCACGGTAGATACATCATCTGCATGTTTAGAAGCGTTGCGAAGTCTAATCATGACAAGCGTTTGACCATATAAGTAAGCGATTGCATCTTTTGAAATTCCCACGCTATCGTTGGGTTTCATATCGTTGAAAATAATCGTCAATCCGTCCGCTTTAGCATCGTACTTGATCTGCATAAGCCATCCTCTACTACCACCAACCTCTCCTCATCTAGCCAGACGGTGTAGAGGGCTGCGTGTACGTGAAGCACCTACCCGCAAAGGGGTTGGCTTCCTCTTTCTTCGAGAGTTGCCCACGCTTAGTAGGTCTTACACGCTCTCCAGAGGCGTTCCTGACAGCGTTTCCACTACCAGTCGTTCCCGCTCTACCAGCGGTACGTTTACCTTCTTCTCTGATATTTATAGCAGCATTCATGTCCCTGTCGTGCTTTGTTCCACATGCAGAACATTCCCACTCTCGGTCTTTCAGCTT
>CALMZT010000367.1 GCA_937870805.1 uncultured Chloroflexota bacterium | reverse complement strand
TCCCGCGCCGAGCTATGTAACCCGTGACAGCGGCGATTTCATCTACATCGTGCGTCCTGTAGAAGATGAGCCTTATCTACAATGCTTCGACATGCAGACACGCACGCTGCACGATCTTGTGCCGCTGCCTTTGAACCTGAGCAGTGAGTCGCGGGCGTGGACATGGCTTTCGCCCGATGGCTTCACGCTGGCGTTAGGTGCGAACGGCACAGACGGCGGCTTGTTGCTCATTGACTTGAGCGCGTTCGATGTTTGCCAGTAGCTGAGCTACAATAACGCGCAGCAAAGGAGGCTTGCTTATGAATAATACAATTGCCATCCTCACTGATTTTGGCACAAAAGATATTTATGTCGGCACAATGAAAGGCGTTATTCACCGTATCGCGCCGCAAGCCGTTGTCATCGACATTACACATCACATCGAAGCGCAGAATGTGCGGCAGGCGGCTTTTTCGCTGATGGACAGCTATCGCCATTTCGCAGCAGGCACAACGTTTCTCGTGGTGGTCGATCCGGGTGTAGGCACGATACGCAAGCCGATTGCCGTAAAAGCGGGCGATTACCTGTTCGTCGCACCTGACAACGGCGTGCTGTCGTATGTGCTGACAGATTTTGACGATGTGCAGCCTGTCGAACTGACAAATCAGGAGTTGTGGCTTCCCGAAACCAGCGCAACGTTTCACGGGCGTGACGTGTTTGCGCCTGTCGCCGCGCATCTGGCTTCCGGCATGGCGCTGGAAGAGGTCGGCACGCCGCTGGAACATATCGTCGCACTGCCGATGCCAGAACTCAGCGTCAGCGGCAAACGGGTACGCGGCGAAATTGTACACATTGACCGCTTCGGCAACCTGCTCACCAGTATCGGGCAAATGCGCTGGCTGGCAATCGACAAGCTCACGCTTGACCCGCACTTCGGCGAAAATCGGGAGCCACTGCCTGTGCGCGCTCAAGAGGCAAAAGTCAAAATTCACACCACCGAAATCGACGGTATTAGTCACGCCTATGCCGATACCCCACGCGGAGGCTTAATCGCCCTCATCGGCAGCAACGGCTACCTGGAGATTGCCGTCAATCAGGGCAACGCCGCCAGCGTATTGGATGTCGTCGTGGGCGATCATCTGGACTTATTGACAGGTTCATGATGCAGCAATTTGTGATTGAAGGGGGCTACCCTCTCTCTGGTGAAATGACGCCTGGCGGCAACAAAAACGCCGCGCTCAAAATGCTCCCGGCGTGCTTGCTGACGGACGAGCCTGTGATCTTGCACAACGTCCCGAACATTGGCGACGTGCGGGTGGTAATTCGCGTGTTGCAGGGACTCGGCGCTGAGGTGCAGTGGCTCGACAACAAAACCGTGCGCGTCCATGCGCGCGAAATCACATCAAGCAAGGTTGACCCGGCGTTGGCGCAAAAAATCCGCGCCAGCATTGTCTTGGCTGGACCGATGCTGGGACGCTGCGGACGTTTGACATTGCCAGCGCCCGGCGGGGATGTCATCGGGCAGCGGCGGCTGGATACGCACGTCATCGCCCTCAAGAAGCTCGGCGCAGAAATCAACTTCGAGGACGGCGTGTTCGAGATGCGCGCTGACAAACTCATCGGCGCAGATATTCTGCTGGACGAAGCCAGCGTAACTGCTACCGAAAACGCGCTGATGGCGGCGGTGCTTGCCAACGGCACGACGATCATTCGCAACGCTGCCAGCGAACCCCACGTACAAGACCTGTGCCTGATGCTCAACACGCTTGGCGCGCAGATCGACGGTGTGGGTTCAAATCGCCTCATCATTCAGGGCGTTGAAAAGCTGCATGGCGGGGAAGCGCGCGTCGGCGCAGATTTTATGGAAGTCGGCAGTTTCATTGGCGCGGCAGTGGTGACAGGCAGTTCGATTCGCATCAAGGACGCCGACCCTAACCATCTGGACATGATCGGGCTGGTGTTCGCGCGGCTCGGCGTGAGATGGGAGACGGAGGGGCAAGACATTATCGTACCTGCCAGCCAAGCGCTGACGGTAGAGCCAGATTTGGGCAATCGTATCCCCGTGATACGCGCGCAGCCGTGGCCCGCCTTCCCATCCGATTTATTGAGCATCGCTATTGTTGTGGCGACGCAGAGCGCGGGCGCAGTGCTGTTCCACGAGTGGATGTACGAAAGCCGCTTCTTCTTCACCGATAAGCTGTCTCGTATGGGTGCGCGCATTACGCTGTGTGACCCACATCGCGTACTGGTGCAAGGTCCCACGCGCTTGCAAGGTACACCGTATATCAGCAGCCCTGACATTCGCGCGGGCATGGCGCTGGTGCTGGCGGCGCTGGCGGCGAAAGGCGAAACGCGCATCTCCAATATCCAGCAGATTGATCGTGGCTACGAACGTGTCGATGAGAAGCTGGCGGCGTTGGGCGCGCACATCTTGCGGATTGAAGATAAGTCGATGTCGCCATTACACGATACACAGGAAACAAGATCCCTGGGGAATGCGTGATAAGAGTCGTCAGTTAACAGTTTTCAGTAAATCCGGGAACCCCTACTTTTGATTTTTCGATTGCAACAAGCGTGCCTGTTGCTGCGGTTGCAGCAAAATTTGGAGTTGCCGCAACTGCGAGTACGCTTGCTGCAATTTGAGCGTGAGTAAAATCATGGAAAATCAGCACTCTACGCTCAAAAAATTCGATTTTTCGATTGCAGCAATTTGCTGCAAATCACTGAATAACTGATGTTACGCATGTTCAGTTCGGACAAGGGGGTTAACCCCCTTGTTCACAGGTTCAGAGTGCGTAAAGTGAGTAAATAATTCATATGATTGAGCGTATCACAAAATGAGGTGCATTTGAGTTCCTTTTGACACTTTAATGCGCAGTGTAATTATCTGGCGGTTATGAAAAGGGACAGACATATTGAGGCTTATCCGAAATTAAGTTTCGGTTCGTGTCGCCTCGCAGCCTCGCAGCAGCGGGTTCAAAACCCGCCGCTAGTGTCCATGTGAAAACCTCTGAAGAGGTTCGCTAGCCGAAATGCTGTGATAAAACAACCCTTTCAAGGGTTTCCAGCATACCCTTAGTCGGACGTTTTGAACGTCTGGCGAGGCAAAGGGAGTATTTTATATTTGCACAAGCCTATATTGGTCTGTCCCTACATTAAATTGCAATTATAATTTCAATGCGACTCCATAGATTTAAACAGCGTTATTCTTCGCCACTTCCGCCAGATATTTGCCACTGTCTTTGACGATGCGGCGCTGCGTGGGATAATCCGTATAGACCACACCGAAGCGCCTGGTGTAGCCTTCGCCCCATTCAAAGTTATCCATCAGTGACCAGACGAAATAGCCCTTCAGCGGCACGCCTTCGCTGATCGCGCGCCCTGCTTGCTCGAAATAACCTTTGAGGTAATCCACTCGCTGCTGATCGTGGACTTGATCGCCTTCCAGCACATCGTCAAAACTTGCGCCGTTTTCGGTGATATAAATCGCTTTCGGCGCGTAATCACGCTGAACGCGCTTGAGGACATTGTAGATGGCTGGAGGGTAGATTTCCCAGCCAAATGAAGTACGGGGAGAATCGGTAGGGACAAAGCGCACGTTGATAAACGGCTGCTCATCACCTTCGCCCACGACGCGGCGCTCATAAAGGTTTACGCCAAGAAAATCAATCGGTGTGCTGATCGTCGCCATATCGGCGGGCAGCATCGGCGGCATGAAATAGCTGAACATCTCCACCATGTCCTGAGGATAGCTGCCCTTGAACAGTGAGTCGAGATACCAGTTGTTAATGAAGCTATCGTAGCGATGTGCGGCGGCGACATCTGACTCACTGTCGCTGGCAGGCGTTACATCCTGCAAATGAAGCGCGATACCCACTTCCGCATCTTTTGAGTTTGCGCGCAGCACGGGGACGGCTTTGCCATGAGCCAACAGTGCGTGATGCGCCACAGCGAAGGCGACGTTGGGCATATCCTGTATGCCGGGGGCGTGTGAGCCAAATAAATGTCCAAATAAGCTGAAGATCAGCGGCTCGTTGAGCGTCATCCAGTGCTTGACACGATCCCCCAGCGCACGGCTGAGGACATCGGTATATTCCACAAAATCATCAACGATACCGCGCCGCTGCCAGCCTTTGCCATCATCTTGCAGCGCCTGGGGCAAATCCCAATGATACAGCGTGGCAAACGGCTTAATTCCCGCTTCCAACAAACCATCGACCAGACGGCTGTAGAAATCAATGCCCGCCTGATTGACTTTGCCGCGCCCCTCTGGCAGAATGCGTGACCATGCAATCGAAAAGCGGTAGCCATTGAGGTTGAGCGACTTCATGAGGGCAATGTCGTCTCGCCAGCGATGATAGTGATCGGTGGCGATATCGCCGCTGCTGTTGTCGATGATTTTGCCGGGCGTATCTGCGAATACATCCCAAATCGATGCGCCGCGTCCATCTTCGTCGGCTGCGCCTTCGATCTGATAGGCGGCGGTGGCTGTACCCCAGATAAAATCTTTTGGAAAAGGCGTCATGCTTGAACCTCTGCGATAAACTCAGAACACCAGAATAATGTATCACGTTTTGCAGTCACACAAGAAGCGCTCAAATAAAATGAGGCAGGCTTTTACCTCTGCCTCACGGATGTGTTGGTGAGAATTTATGGTGTAGCTGTTGGCGTTTTGGTCGTTGGCGTTGCGGATGCCTGACGGGTTACACGCACCGTTGGGGTGAATGTTGGGCATGGCGTTGCCGAAGCGCGCGCGGTAGGTGTTGGACTGACTGTTACCGCAAGTGCTGTCGCCGTCCCAGCCCTAGCAGTGAGAGGAACACAATCCTGCGCCGTCGGAGTCGCTGTGGCTGTCGCTGTAGCTTGTCCGTCGCTGGGCGTTATGACAACAGTTGAAGGGATACCAGCGTCATTCGCCACAGCAAACCTGCCGCTTGTGGCGCATTGCTCGCCTGTTTCGTCACTGTAAAGGCTGGCTGTCCATTCATAGATTCCGGGTCCAAACAAGAGCGCTACAGGTAAATCAAGCGTGAACGGCTGTCCAGTTGGAACCTCTATCGTGTGGGTTTCTCGCGTGAGTTGATGCTCAAACACAACACGCATAAAGAGATCATCGGCGTCTGAATTCAATGTAATGCTGATCGTATCGTCCGCCGCAAACTCCTGCCCTTCAGTGAATGCAGGCTCGACGGTGAAACCTTCGCAATTGCCAGCGGCTTGCCCTGTCGATTCAGTTTCCTCAGTCGGTTCGACAACGGGCGTGAATTCCACTGAATCCGGCGGCGCAACGACCTCAAATCTACCTGACTGCTGACACAGTTCATTGTAGGGTTCCACGATCACGCCGATAGTCCATTCATAAGTGCCGGGTTCGTCAATCTGGTAGGAGCCGCCCGGCGTAACCGCCGTTGGATACTCTCCTCCTTGCTCAGAGCCTGTATCAAGATTAACCAGCGTGATACGGACAACGGCATCAGGGAATTCTGCTAAGTAGAGGAAAGTTACCGCATCGCCAGTTAAATACGGGCGTTCTTCACGTGGTGTCGCCGCAACCGTAAAATTCTCACACACTTCGGCTCTCGTGAAGGTTGGCGCAGGCGTAAAGGTTTCCGTCGGCGTGGGTGTCAACGTGGGCGGCGCGGGCGTCCCTGTGGGCAGCGGAGTCCACGTAGGAGGCAGAGTCGAGCGTTCGCCACTGCCGGTGACGACTACAAAATCGAGGGTTGGGGTTGGTGGAATTTCGGTATCGGCAGGGGTGGGAGCAACCGGAGCGCCCCCACAGGCTGCCAATACCCCGAATAATCCGAGTAGAAGAATGAGTATTTTGAGACGCAAGTTATGCTCGCTCACCAAAACGACGCTCTGTACCATGTAGTAAACGCTCGATGTTTTCACGGAAACGCACGACGATCATCAAGCCTACTGCGAAGACATACAAAACATATTCCAAAGGAATGATCTGCTGCAAAGCTAGGACGATCATCCACACAAAGCCGCCCGCCGCCATCGTCAGCGCACCAAGCGAGACGTAGCGTGTACGCGCGATGATTAAACCACCCAGCAAGCTCAAGCCGATAATCACCTGCGGCGGTGCCATCGTTACCAGCGTGCCAAAAGCCGTCGCCGCACCTTTACCGCCGCGCAGTTGCCCGGTAATCATCGTGACCCAGATCGACCAGTTGTGCCCGACGACGACAAAAATCGCCGCTAACACCGTCGCTGTCCAACGCGCGGGCGTATCAGCCACCAGCACATTCGTCATGGGATCAACGATGTAGCGTGACAGAAAAATTGCGATCACCCCTTTAAATGAATCCAGAAATAAAACAGCAAATCCCCATTTTTTGCCAAGCACGCGCGCCATATTGGTAGCGCCCATATTCTGTGAACCGACCTCAAAGATGTTGATACCCTTTGTCTTGCCGATGATATAGGCGGTAGGAACCGAACCGATGACATAACTACAGAGCACGACGAGAATGACTTGCGAAATATCCATAGTTCCGGCGGGGAAATGCGCCTGTCTCCTTAATTTTCTTCATTAAAGCGCAGTTTCTAGTTAAAAGCAATGAGTGATGAGTAATGAGCTTTTAGTCTTTAGTCTTTAGTCTTTAGTCTTTAGTCTTTAGTTTTTAGTCCTTGACTATTGGCTTATGTCGACGCAGAGCTTTTTTTGATTTACGCCTTTTAAAATTAGAAAGCCTTATTGCATCTCGCATATAATCCACATGCTCTAGCGCCCAATTGCGTTGATACTCTGCATACTTCACATTTCTGATTTTAATACGCTCAGGATGAGCCTTTTCCCAAGCTCTAGCCTTTTTGTCTCGACATCCTTTGCAATAAGCATCAAGTCCGTCTCTTCTGTTTTTTGATCTGTAAAAATGCTCAAGTGTTGCAGGAAACTCCTGTTTACAGATGCCACATGATCTCATATCCTCATGGCTACACTCTTCATAGATATATACTTTTCGTGGTTTGTCGAGTTTGTGATAACAAGATTTGCAATGACTACGAAGTCCAACTCTCTTCGAGCCTCGCGCATAGAAATATTCAGTTGTTGCAGGAAACTCTTGCTTGCACGTCCGACATATTTTCGTTTTCATGTTTTCACCCAAAAAAGCGAAGCAGAAGCGCGACAACATCGGTCATGTATCGCGCTTTCGTATAATCTTCAAGCAAGATTTCGTATGCCAGCATTTCTGTTTTATTGGCACTATTCAACGTCTTGCGTGTCGTTTCTAACTTGCGTTGTAAAACAATGGTGTGAACTTCAAGAAGCCGATGAGTCTCTTGCAGTTGTATCACAATCAATTCTAGGTTCTTCACAGGAATGAGCTTTCATGACTTCTTGTGCGATTTCAAAATCCATTGGATACCATTGTTGGGCAAATTGCACCACGAGCCGTTTTTTATTCCATCTCCATCTCACGCGGATACCCAGAAACATTGCGCCAAATCTTTCTCGCATTTCATCTTCCAGTTTTACAATATTGTAAGGTTTTTCAGGAGTGAGCCACATTTTGTACATTGCAATCCTCCTTTTTCAGTTGAATGTGAAAGTCTTGCCATAAGCGCATTCTTTCTCTCTGTCGCTTGCGTTGCTCAGAGTTCGTTCTGCTCTCGCATTGTTTGCACTTCGCCGCCAGCACAATGTAGCCTGTTTTTAAGTGGATAACGTCAAAATACTCTTTTGCGCGTGCGTACCAGGCACGACAGCATGAACAGCGCTTGTAATACTCATATTCTGGCGTCAATTCTTCCACTGGCTTGAGCAGCACAATCCCACGCCCGACATTGGGGTAAACAGAAATAAACATTCTGTATTCCAGATACATAAGATGTTTTCTGATATTGGGTTCGGCAAAGCCTGTTCTTTTGCTCAAATCCGCGCGCGTCGGTGGAATGCCTGTTTCAGCCATAAATCGGCGTATTTCAGCCAATGTGTAAGCTGCGCTGATGCTAATTCTTCTCAGTTTCGGATACATCTCCATGTTCGCCACCTTTTGTATAAATATTGATGTCTTTTGCTTCATTGGTTGGATGCATGAACGAAATCATCACGCCTTTGTAGCGCGGCGCAATGTGCCAGCTCAGCGCTGTTGCAATTACCGTGTCGTCGTGTGCTGAACCCACAGCCCCATAGCGCCAGATACCACTGGGCAGCCGTTCCATCTGGAATGAAAGCAGTTCGTGAGCGAGAGTGGCATCATTAAGCAGCACGATTTCTTCACGTTCCATCGCCAGCGCCAATTGTTCAATCATCATGGCT
>CALMZT010000366.1 GCA_937870805.1 uncultured Chloroflexota bacterium | reverse complement strand
GCATCGACAAAACTGCCGACGTGATCGACCAGCGCTTGCCCCTTGCCCACAAACATGCCGCGCCCGCGCACATACTCCACTGTGCCGCCGTAGAGTTCGTCGGCTCTGGCTTCAAGCTGGTCATCATCGCCGTAAATGACGCCGTGCATTAGCGAACGCTTTACATCTTTGGGCTGGCGTCCATTAGCGAACAACATCTCATCCAGGCGCGCATTGTTTGCCTTGACGTTTTCGGGCGTGGAGAACACAGCGTTCCACTCCTGCGCGTACTTCGCCACATAGCCCAGCGTTTTATTGGGTCCGTTGCCGCCCACGAGAATCGGCGTGCGGCGCTGTGGACGTTCCAACAAAATAGCGTTATCCAGCGAAAAGTGCTTGCCGATGTAACTCACATTCTGCTCACTGTCCAGCAGCAGCGTGGTGATTTCCAGCGCGTCCTCGAACATCTCAAAGCGCGTTTTGCGATCATAGAACGGGATGCCGAACTGCTTATGCTCATGCTCATTCCAGCCCGCGCCCAAGCCCAAAATCAAGCGCCCGCCGCTGAGGTTATCAACTGCCGACGCCATACGCACCGTCAGCGCAGGATGGCGGAAGGTCACAGGCGCGACCAGCGAACCAAATTCGATGCGCTTGGTATGCGTTGCCGCGTAGGTCAGCGACACCCATAATTCCAGCGAGTCTTTGTCTGGCGGCTCTGCGTTGCTGTAGTGATCGGAACGGAAGACGCATTGAAAGCTCAAATCCTCGGCGGCTTGCAGCAGTTTTTGCCAGCGCGCCCAGTTCAATCCGTCCTGTCCTTCAAGCATGATACCGATTTGTGTCATGTTGCGCTCCTGTCTTTCGCGTCGTTAGTAGATTTAGTGACTGCGTTGCTTTCTTTGGTCGATTTTGCGGCTTCGTAGGCTTTCAGTGCCGAGAAGTGCTGCAACAAAGTTTCTTCAAGTTCTTCAACCTGCTTGCTGAGCGCGCGGATTTCCAGTTCAGCCTTGAGGTTCACTTCGTATTCAATGTCGTTGCGCACTTTTTCACGCGCGGCTTGACGGTTCTGGCTGATGAGCACAAACAGCGAGAGGAAAATAGCTTCCAGCGACACCACCATCGTCAGCAAGCCGTAAGGGTTGGGGTCAAACGGTGTTAAACCAGGAATAGAACCAGAGTTCCACAACAGCCAGATGCCAAACCACGCAATGCTAAAGTAAACGAAGCGAATATCGCCCGCAATCGTT
>CALMZT010000365.1 GCA_937870805.1 uncultured Chloroflexota bacterium | reverse complement strand
AGCCCTGTGCCCTCCACCCAACCTGTGCCGACACCGGCAACAACGATCTGCACGAAGCGTCCCGACTGTCCCACCACCGGGTAGTCAGCGTTCGCACCCTGGAAGAAAAGTACAGCGAGTACCTGTGCATTCGCATCCGGTGCTGCCAAAAGGTTGGCAGAGGTCGCAATCATGGTCGCCGTAGTCGCGAAGCAGCTTGTACCGCCGCTAGGAACTGCTACGGGTACACCCACACCCGGAACACTCCCAGCGACAGGGGTCGTTGCGATACCCCCCCCCCCTTGACCAAGCAGCGCGGCAGTCTGTGGATCGAAATTGATGATGTCTGAAAGGTTAATGACGGGTACGTTAGTAAAGTCGCCACGCGGAAGTGTGAACTCCACGTTGACCCACCCGGTACCAATCACGGTAGACACCTGATACCATACCAGGTCACTCGCAACCGCTAGAACGGGCAGTTCTGTACCGCCGACGGTTGTGATCAGAACCGGATATTGCGCGCCGGGACCCGTGCGCACATTGAGGAAGCTGGTGTTTACCACCAGAACCGGCGCAGTGAACTGCACCCGTTGTTCCCTGTCAGAGGCTGTCACAGTGTTCCCAAAAAGCGCTCCCAAAAAGATAAGCAGGATTATTGCAAAAAAGGCTTTTGTTCGTTTCATGGTTTTCTCCTCTGAGTTTAGCCCTTCCCGGCACCGCGCCCGGACGCATGATGCAATCCACCAAGAAAATCAGCAAGTCTTTCAACTCTGCTGTGAGTATATTGCGAGAATCGTTATGAGGCAAGTTATTTTGCCCCTGAAGTTGTCAATTTGCCATCAGAAAATCACAGGGAGAGCGTAGGGTAAGCGTTATTGACTGTCTTGAGCACAAATGTTAGGCTACTTAATATACGTCACACCACTCTGAGGACACCATGAAACGCTCTTTGCTCGTCGTTATCCTGCTTTTTATTTGCTCATCCGTCGCCTTCGCCCAGGAAGACTGCCTTGCTCAAGAAAGCTGCGGGCTGTCGGAAGACGAAATTACGGCGTATCCTGAACCCAACGTCACACAGCTTTACGCTGATGACGAGTTACTCAATGATCGCGTCTATCGTCGGATGATCGATGTGGTCGAAGTTTATGATGCCCCCAATGGCAACCTCGTGAACACATTCGGGTTGGGCTTCAATTTCGTCACTGTATTAAGCACGAGTGGGGAATGGGTAGAGATCAGTCCTGGTCGATGGGTACATTCATCTGATCTCAGCGCAGATGTCGCGCCGTCGCGCTTCGCAGGCGTTGAGCTGCCTGATGAGCCGCTGCCGTACCCGATGGGTTGGATATTGGTCAACGTATATCCCAGCGAAACCCCAGGCGGCGACCCTTCAGAAGCAAATCCTATACTGCTGCGCTATACCACTGTTAATCTCTATGCCTCTGTTCAGGTCGGTGACTGGATCTGGTATCAAGTCGGTGTGAACCAATGGGTCATCCAAACACTCATTGCTAAGATGATTCCGGTAGAACGCCCCGCTGATGTGGATACGGAGCGCTGGGTGAGCGTCGATCTCTACGAACAGGTCGCCATCGCTTACGAAGGTGAAACCCCTGTCTTCGCAACCTTAGTCTCATCGGGACTACCTGCCTGGTCAACGAACGAAGGTTTATTCCGCATTTACGTTCGTTATCCGCGTACCGTGATGAGCGGGGCTGAAGGACAACCCGACTTTTATTATCTTGAAGAAGTCCCCTGGGTAATGTATTTCGATGATGATATCGCCCTGCATGGTACCTATTGGCATGATGGCTTTGGTTATCGCCATAGTCATGGCTGCGTCAACCTCTCCATCACCGATGCTTATTGGCTTTACGAATGGGCGTCCAGCGAGTTTGATTTTACGGTCAGCGAGGATCTGGGCGCAGCAGTATACGTCTACTCCAGCGGCACCTACCAATAGATTCTGTAGCGAACTGCCCATCCTTCGAGACGCTCTCTTACGGGCGTCTTTTATTTTTGTCCTATAATCGTCATGAAGGCGTCAGCTTGGCGTAGGGTTTGACGTGTTGATGCGTAGGGTTATTCAATGATACCTTTTAAATATCACATAATCATCAAGTTATCTACAGAGGCTGTCATGAATCGCCGCAAACTTTGCACCATTCTAATTTCCATCATCGCAATTCTTGCGCTTAGCCTACCCATCGCTACAGCCCAAAATGATTGCACACTGGACGCAACCTGCCCTGACTTTGGAGGCTTGTCGGCTGAAGCCATCGCTGCCTATCCAGAACCCAACGTCGTGCCACTAACCCCTAACGAAGACCTCATGTATGACCGCACCTACTATCAACTGAACGGCGCGACGAACATTTATGATGCACCCAATGGCAACATCATTAGCGCGCTGCCTGCTGGCTTTAACTTCGTGACGGTTCAAAACATCCGGGACGGCTGGATGGAGATCAACGATGGACAGTGGATACGTGCTGATAACGTGCAAGACAGAACCTATCTCGTCTCACGCCTGACAGGTGTGTTGCTTCCAGCGGAGGGACTCCTGTATCCGATGGCTTGGACATTAGTCAATCAATATGCGAGCACTATCCCCGGCGGCATACCCAACGAAGTGGCTTACGACATCATGTGGCGTTACACCCGCGTTACGCTCTATGCTGAATACAATCTGGATGGTGAAATCTGGTATCAGATCGGCGAAGATAAGTGGATTAGCCAGTTCACAGTCGGCAAAATCGTCCCTGTCGAACGTCCTGTCGAGGTCGATACCGAACGTTGGATCAGCGTTGACCTTTATGAGCAAGTCATCATCGCCTACGAAGGCGAAACACCGGTCTTCGCAGCACTGATGGCATCCGGCTTACCCCGTTGGGAAACGGTAGAAGGATTGTTCCGCATCTACTACCGCCGCACACGCATCGAGATGAGCGCAGGCGTACCCGGCGACGACTTCTACTACCTTGAAGAAGTGCCCTGGACGATGTTTTTTGACGAAGGGCGCGCACTACACGGCGCATACTGGCATGATGCCTTTGGCTATCGCCGTAGTCATGGCTGTGTCAATCTCTCGATCACCGATGCAAATTGGCTTTACGAATGGGTAGCGCAGGACTTTGAGAGCTTCAACTCACCTGACGTTGAAGAAGGTGGTCCCGCCGTCTACGTCTACCACAGCGGTCAATACGCTGGCGAATAACCCGCACAAGTTAATGAATCGAAAGACGCCTTTCATCGGCGTCTTTTTCATTTGGGATAAGTTGGGATAATTTGTGATATAGGTCACAATGCCCTTTCAACCTCATCCAGGATATTATCAACCAAACTGCGTTCACCTTTACTCTCTGCTCCCATTTCAACTGCCATTGTTAATCCTAATAGAGCGATCTCTGGCGAAAACTTGTCGCTATCTGTCAAATTCATCGTCAAAAATGGGCAGCAAAATAGCGCAACTTTTAAATATGCACGCCAATCATCTCGAAGCCAGTTACGCCGTTTAAGTTCTCTGAGAATTGGGGTTAAAACTTGTTCGACTTTGCTCCGCAGGAATATTGCTCGAACAGGAGGCAGACCATTTCCACCATCCATGTGACGGAAATAGTCATGGGCTACATACCAAACGCCATCCTTCCGATCTGAGACAAAATCCATCCTACGGCTCTTTTCATGAGGGAAATACATCCACATCGCAAAAACGTTGTGGAAAAGTGGCTTCACCAGATCAAGCAAAGGAGAATGTCGTCCCGCAAAAGCTGGGTCAAAATATAGCAGAGAAACGTCTTGTTGCTTAAGGAATACATTGCCGTTATGAGCGTCACCATGCCCAATGATGGATGGACCAGCTTGTAAGGGATTTAAAAGTCGAATACTGCGGTTGATTAGATCATCCAACCTATCTTCATAACTCTGACTATTGATATTCCAACGCATCATACGCACTTCTCGCATAGAAATATTTCTTCCGCCGAGCAAGTTAATAGCAACATCCTCGTCTTGATTGCGCATTAACGCTCCGTAGAAACGTTCCAATCGTCCACCTACGAGCCGATGAAAAAATAACTGATGGATTGGCGCTTTCGCCGCATCTTCTGCTGATTGCCATTCCAGCGTGTTCAGGTAGATTTGCAGGAGTTGTTTATCCGCTTTAAATTGAGCCTCTTGCAACATGCGAAAATTCACGGACAACCTATCCAAAGGGTTATCAGGTTCATGCTTAGTTTCGGTATTAGTCAATTTCCTTAAAGTATCTGTATTCTGATTCTCCAAAGCCCATGCCACATCAAACACCGACGGGTCATCAATCACTTCATAAATCAGCAGTTGCTTCCCCGCTTCCGTCGAACTATACAACGGCTGAATGACTGGATACCCCGCTTGCGCTAACATTGCCGCGTTGTAGTATTCACCAATTACGTTGTCAGGTTCGGTGTGTGTCTTGAAGAACAAACGCTTGCCATCTGCCAGCGTCATAAAGCCGTTGAACGAATTGAGTGACACCGCCAGCGGACGCAGTTCTACGCTTTGCACATCCAATGGAAACGCCTCACGTAGAAACGGCAGCAGCAGGTTTTCCGCCGCCGTCTTATCCGTAAGCTGCAAGTCCTTGATCTGCTGCAATACATTGTCGCTCATGTTCTCTCTTAACCTTCGTGCGCTTTGTGCCTTTGCGGTTCAAATCCCTAGAATTTCATTGCGCTTGCGGATCGCCATCGCGTGCGCCGGGAAGTCCTCGTAATCCGCAAGTTTCGCCGTAATCCCTTGCAAGCGTTCATACCCCTCACGCGAGAGATAGCCGACGCCAGTACGCTTCAGGAACTCCCACACACTCACCGATGAGAAACTGCGTGCAAATCCGCCGGTTGGCAGAATCGCATTCAGCCCCAGACAGTAATTCGCCGTCGGAATGGGCGTCAAATGTCCAAGCAGAATCTCGCCTGCGTTGCGAATCTTGTTCAGCGTGATAAACGGGTCTTGCGTCAGCACTTCCAAATGCTCAGGCGCATAGTCGTTCACAAACTGTATCGACTCCTCAAGGCTGTTTGTCAGCAACACCCCACCGTAGTTCGATAGCACATTCTCGACAAATTTACGCCGCCATTCAGGTAGTTCAGCGATATACCCCGGCAGTATATCCAACACCTTCTCCGCAATCTCTTTGCTATGTGTGACCAGGATTGCCGCCGATTCGGGACCATGTTCCGCTTCCACCAGCAAATCCAATGCTGCCAATCGCGGGTCAACATGCTCATCACACAGGATAATCGCCTCGCTGGGTCCCGCTGGCAAGCTCACATCCACTGTGCCGTACAGCAAACGTTTCGCCGCCGACACGTAGCTGCTGCCCGGACCGATAATTTTATCGACGCGCGGAATCGTTTCTGTCCCATACGCCAGTGCCGCAATTGCCTGCATCCCGCCGACGACATACACTTCGTTGATGCCGCAGATTTCCGCAGCCACCAATGATGCAGCGTCCGCTTTACCTTCGGGTGTTGGTGGCGTCACGACAACAATACGCGGCACACCCGCCACTTTCGCCGGAGTCGCCAGCATCAGCATCACCGACGGGAACGCGCCTTTACCGCGCGGCACGTATAACCCCACGCTGGCGACTGGCGACACCTTCTCGCCCGCCATAATCCCCGGCTGTACTTCCGTGAACCACATCGGCTCAGGCATCTGCTCATGGTGAAACTTATCAATGTTGTTGTGCGCCTGCTGAATCGCGTCAATCACATCCTGCTTGACTGACTTCCGCGCCGCCGCGAAATCTTCGGCGGTTGTTCGCAATCCGCGCGTTTCAAAGTGCTTGGCATCAAAGCGCCGTGCGTAATCGACGACGGCGGCATCGCCTTGAATACGCACGCGATCAATGACTTCCTGCGCGAGGGGCAGCAAGTCGCGAATGTCTTTTTCCGCACGCCGCATCAAGCGTGTTAGTTGATCTTTGTGTAACTTCCCCAGTTCCATGAACTGAATCGCCATTGTAGCTCCTATGAATTGCCTGATAAAAACGTTGTGAAGTCTATCACTAAGGCTCGACTACTAGCAACAAAAAAGGCGCAGAGCCTATATCCTGCGCCTCGTTCGTCGTCCAATAGTCACTATGGATTTGCGGCTTCTGCCTCAATCACTTCTGAGCGCCGCCGTTCACCATTCCAACGAATGTCAGGCACAAGGATGTCGCTGTGCTGTGCGATACGTTCACGATGCGGGATTAGATCTTGCAGCATGATACGCACCTCAGCACGCACATCGTGTGTCGGCTTATAGCCTAAGTTGATCAGGTGATTGCGATCAGGATTGTAGTAGTGTTCCTGTTTCTCGGTGCGTGGGTTGTCGTAGTGCAGAACTTCAACATTCAATCCTAGTTCATTACCCACGTCTTGTACAATCTGCGCCAGTTCCGCGATTGAATAGCATTCTTCAAATTGATTGAATACCCGATATTCACCTTCTTTTGGCGGGTTTTCCACCGTCAGTGTCAGACATTGGATCGAATCGCGCAGAGGCAAAAATCCGCGCGTTTGCCCACCTGTGCCATAGACCGTCAATGGATGTCCGATGACCGCCTGACAGCAGAAGCGGTTAATCGCCGTGCCGAAGCATTGGTCGAAGTCGAGACGGCTGAACAAGCGTGGGTCATCATTCGTATTGTCAATGCGCGTGCCAAACACCACACCCTGCATAATATCCGTCGCGCGCAGCCCCCAGACACGGCAGGTGAACATCGTGTTATTTGAATCGTGGACTTTGCTCAAGTGATAAAGGCTGCCGGGCTGACGTGGGAACGGCATCACATCTTTGCGCCCGCGATACTCAACCTCAAAAAAACCTTCGGGGATGTCGATATTCGGCGTGCCATACTCGCCCATCGTGCCAAGCTTGACAAGATGCGCGTCAGGGCAAACTTCTTTCATCGCCCACAAAATGTTGAGATTGCCGATGACGTTGTTGTGCTGCGTAAATGCGGCGTGCTTCTGGTCAATCATCGAATACGGCGCAGAAGGCATCTGCCCTAGATTGACAATGGCATCCGGTTGAAACTCATCAAAGAAGTCTTTGACAAACTCATAATCCACAAAATCGCCCGTGCGGAAAATCAACTCTTTTCCGAAGCATTCACGGACAGCTTGTAAGCGTGCTTCGATACTGTGTACTGGAATTGCACTGTCGCTGCCGACTTCCGCCACCCACTCGCGGCGAAACTGCATATCTGCACCTGCGACTTCATGCCCGCGCGCCATCAAATACTGTGCTAACGGGA
>CALMZT010000364.1 GCA_937870805.1 uncultured Chloroflexota bacterium | reverse complement strand
AGCTGGAAGACGACCTGACGCCGCTGTTCAACACCATCATCAAGGAAGTGCCACCGCCTACTGTTGACAACGACGCGCCCGCAAAACTGCTGGTGACGACGCTGGAATATGACAACTACAAGGGACAGATTGGCATCGGACGGTTGCAATCCGGCACCATGCGTCGAGGAATGCCGATTGTACGCATTTCGCCAGACGGCACGCGCACCAATGGACGCATCGAATACCTGTTTACGTTCCACAACCTTGCGAAACAAGAGGTTGATGAGGTTCATGCAGGCGACATTTTAGCCTTCGCCGGATTAGAAGTAATTCGCATCAGCGACACGATTGCTGATCCCGCCGTCGAGCAGGGCTTGCCGCCGATCAGCGTCGAAGAACCTACCGTGCGGATGACCTTCGGCGTCAACACGTCGCCGTTCACCGGACGCGAAAGCAAATCGGGATGGAGCACGTCACGCAAGCTGCGCGAACGCCTCTACAACGAAACCCGCAGCAACGTGGCGCTGCGCGTCGAAGATGGCGGTTCGGCTGACCGATTTTTCGTCAGTGGACGCGGCGAATTACATCTGGGCATCCTCATCGAAACCATGCGCCGCGAAGGTTTTGAATTTGAAGTTGGCAAACCGGAAGTCATCTATAAGGTTGACCCGGAAACCGGAGAACAGCTTGAGCCAGTCGAAGAAGTCCATATCGAAGTGGCAGATCATTTAACAGGCACAGTGATGGAAATGCTTGGCTCACGGCGCGGCACGATGATCGACATGAGCAGCGAAAACGGCACGACGTACCTGAAGTTCCTCGCGCCGACACGCGGACTGTTGGGCTTCCGCCCGCACTTCATGCGCGCCACCAGCGGCATGGGGCAAATCCATACTTTGCATCACGGTTATGAACCTTTGTTTGGCGCGATTCAAAGCGGACGGCGCTTCGGCAGCCTCGTGGCGATGGAAACAGGGATCGCCACCGCCTATGCCATGGTCAGTCTGCAAGCGCGCGGCACCTTCTTCATTCCGGCGGGTACCGAAGTGTACGCAGGCATGGTGGTTGGTGAACACATTCGCCCCGATGATCTGGGCTTGAATGTGGTGAAAGAAAAGCACCTGGACAACTTCCGCGCCAAGCCGACGGAAGTCACCAGCGGCTTAAACACGCCGCGTGACCTGAGCCTCGACGATTGCATTGAGTTCCTGGCGGAAGACGAACTGTTGGAAGTCACGCCGCAAAACCTGCGCATCCGCAAGCGTATTCTCAGCGATGAGGAACGCATCCGCCTGCGCAAGCGCCGCGAAAAGCTGCTCGAAGAGGGCTAGAACGTCAGCAGTTAGCGATTAGCAAAGATAGGAAGCCTCTACACAATGTAGGGGCTTTTTGATTTCAGTTCAAGGTTTCAAGACGTTAAGTGGACGCTAGCAGTTTATTGCTCTTTAACTATTTAATGCGGATATCCCGCCAGACACTAAAGTGTCCGGCTGCCGAAGTACCACGTTCACTAAAGTGAACAGAAAAGACGGTTCGGGCAATGTTTATATCCTCATTAATTTACCAAACAGCATTGAACCCAGAGCGGTAAACTGCGTAAGGTGAGACATTAAATTTCTTACAACTTTACAAAAATCTAATGTTTCTCTGCTTAACTGAAGTAAACGGTTAATTATAGGCGAGCCATCGCAGCACGATCACCGCATCCATCCCTTGATGAAACCCATCTCCATTGAAGAGTGCCTCGCCAAATAGATTTAAAGAGGTGCAACATGCAATTCAAACAAGGAACAAGTGTCTATACTGTTGATGACAAAGAGGTAGGTCGGATTGATCGGGTGGTCATCGACCCGGCAACACTAGAGGTTACGCATCTTGTCATCCGTAAAGGTTTGCTGCTGACAGAAGACAAGGTTGTGCCTATCAAACTCGTTGAGCAGGCAGCAGAAGATCGCGTCGTGCTGAAATCTTCCGAGGATGGGTTGAATTTACCCAACTTTGAGGAGGCACACTATTTATCGGCTGACGCCATCAATGAACCCGGAGCCGCAGAACCAGCAGGTTATATACCGCCGCTGCTAGCCTATCCGCCTGCGGGCACAGCGTGGTGGGGATCTTCTGGCGCTGTCGTGCCGCCACCCCTCGCCCCAGCCGCAGTGGTCGAGCGCAACATTCCCGAAGGCACGGTTGCGCTCAAAGAAGGGGCAGCGGTCATCAGCGCTAATGGGGAACACGTCGGCAATGTCGATGAAATCTTTGTCGATGAGGAAAGCAAACGCGCGACGCATTTTGTGATCTCGAAGGGTTTAATCTTCAAGAGCAAGAAACTCGTGCCCACATCCTGGGTCACGAAGACTGAGGAAGATAAAGTACATCTCAGTTTGAGAACACCTGCGCTTGATAAGCTGCCGAACTACGAGGCACAGGTCTGACAGCAGCTTTGCCCACAGTAAATGATTCTACAGTCGTAAGCGGCATTTCTGTGCCGCTTTTGTATTATAATGGAAAGGATGCACAAAACTATTTTTAGGTTCAGTCCATGAAACTGACTTCTCGCAGCGAATATGCCTTATTAGCCCTTGTTTACCTTGCCCGCCAACCCTCTGAAACCTATATCTCTGTTGAGTCGATTGCCACCGCGCAAGGCATCCCCCCAAAATTTTTAGAGCAAATCCTGCTGCTGCTCAAGCGTGGGCGCTACTTAATCAGCGTGAAAGGGCAGCACGGCGGCTATCGTCTGGCAAAAAACCCGCGTGACATCAACGTCGCTGAAATCGTTCGCGTACTCGATGGACGTTTAGCGCCGAGCACTTCGGTAAGCAAAAACTTTTATCAAACCTCGCCCATCGAGCGAGAGCCAAGTCTGGTGAGCCTGTTTGCCAATGTGCGCGATTGCATCCTGGGCATCCTCGAAAACACCACGTTAGCCGATTTATGCGGCGAAGTCACGACGAACGACGGACATGGCAAGCCGACCCCCTAGTAAATTCAAAAGCGTTTCACGCGCCTCTATTCCAGCATCTTGAAATTGTAGTGGTCGGGCAGTGGATAATCCTGCCGCACCTGTGCCCGCAGTGCCTCGTCAATCGGGCGTGACTCGGCGCGGCTGAGCTTCTGTTCATGCAGGCTTTGCCACAAATCCGTCAGCGTCGTATCGCCTTCGCGGATGTCATCGACGACAAACTGGCTGTCAAGGATGCGTTCAGCGCGTTCCAGATCACCCACCGCTAGCGCCGCCTGCGTCTCTATCAATCGGATGCGTCCATGCGCCCGATCAGCCGACGCCTCAATCATCGTCAGACATTCCTGTGCCCGTCCCGCCGCGATCAAGGCATTTCCCGTTTCAATCGTCAGGGCACGCAGTTCGGGTTTCAGGTGATGTGCCCGCAGAACTAAGTTCGCCGCTTCCTCAAATCGCTGCTGGCTTCGGGCATCAACGGCGAGATTACGCAGTGCCCACGCATTTTCCTGCTGCGCTAGCGACTGTTCCCACGCCGCACGCGCGGCTTCTTTGTCGCCCGCGTGATAGCGCATCACTCCCACATGACACCATGCAGCCCAATTCTGCCCCGAATTTTTCAAGGACTCTTCAAGCAGCGCACGCCATTCCGTCTGCACCATGAATGACAGCGGGGGAATCTGTGGATCGCTGTCTGGAAAGTTCCCCGTTTCCAGCAGCGTCAGCCATGCCTGCTGCTGCTCACCCAACGCTGCGTCTTCAAATGGCATCGACGCCGGAGCAAAATTCGCCTCGCCAGACCTCGCGCGCCGTTTGCGTTCCAGTGTGCCCCAGCCTGTGCCGTGATGCAGCATTTCCGCAGGCGGGCGCTCTGCAACAGTCCGATACTGCTCATAAATGGCGTCAAACTCATCTGGCGCGATCAACTGCTTTATGCCCTGTTCTACCGCCTGTCGTGCTTGTCCCCAATCACTGCCGTGTGCCGCCGCGCTGTCCGTTTCGACCAGCCCATAACCTTCCAGCCACGACCATTCCGCGCCCGCAGGCATTCGCAGATGTTCAAGCTGTGTCCGCGCCAGCCCCGCTTGGATCTCGATATACGGGTATCCCGGCTCAGACAGGAAATTTTGCCAGCGTGTCCCGCCGCGCCCCGTACCCCACAGGAACAGCTTACGCCCGCGCAACCGCCGCGTCGAAAACTGCGCCAGCCCTTTGCCAGTCCCGTCGAGCGCCGCAATCCAGGGACGCCGTTCGTCAGGAATGGGGAAGAAATAATCAATCGCGCGCCGCGTCTGCGTCGAATAGGTGCGATCAACGCCGTCGAACTGCGGCACAGGCAAAATTTCCAGCGTGCGCCCGTAATCGAAGCGATACGCCGACTCCGCCGGGACAAGCACGCGCGTATCGGGCGTCTCTGGCACGGCAATATTCGACCACCAGTACATCGGCACATCGTGCGAATGTGGGTTGACGATGCGGACATAGACGAACAGCACAGGCGAACCATCGGGCAGGAAAAAGTCGATTTGAAACGGCACCTGCCGCATTCGTTCCCATTCGTACAGGCGTAAAATCGGTACACCATCGTCACCCTCAATCCGCGCCGCAAACATCGGTGAACAGGTCAGCGGGGTATGCCCAATCGTGCCGATGTTCCACTCCACGCCGCCGCTGAACCAGGCATTACGCAGCGCCAGATTGGCAGGCTGAAACACCGGATTCACGCGCAGCAGATCGCGCCCCGTTGGCTTGTGCAGCAGCGACCACAGCCGCCCGCCGTACTCCAACAGAAACACGGCGCGCAAAATGTCATTTTCCAGCACAGCGACTTTGAACGTCATCGGCTTGCGCTGGCGCGTGTAACCATCCTGCATCGTGTAAGGTAGAATGTTCGGCACATGCCCATAGCTGATGTTCTCACGCATGTCAGCGGGCAGCGCCGCCGAGACTTCTACCTGATGCAAATCCACGTCGCGCTCCAGGGAGGGCAGGGGATTCTCTGCGCCGAGTTCCGCGCCCGGCATCGTCCAGTGCTCAATGCGTAGTTCTGTCATAAATTTGTACCTGCGTGTGCTCATTGAGAGGTTCTTGAAATGGCTAAAGATGTATAATAGAACAAAAGATGAGGGTTACAAACGATGCAAACCCTTGTGATTCCAATTTCAACAGAGACACCTGCTGTCAGTGGTCCACCACACGGTCAATGGACGGCTGCGGATTGGGAAAACTTGTCACATCAGGACAAGCGCTATGAGATCATTGACGGGGTATTGTACACACAGGATATTCCGAGTAACTTTCATCAGTGGGTTATTTCGCAGTTGTATGAACTCGTCGGTGTGCCTACAAAGGACGAAATCTATACCGTCAGCCTTGTAGCCGTCATCATATCCGATAGAACCATTACACAGCCAGATTTTATCGGCATTCGCAAATCGAACATACACATCGTCCGAAAATGGATTTATGGCGTGCCAGATTTCATCGCAGAAGTGATCTCACCCGGCAGCAAAGATTATGATGAAGAAGTGAAAAAAACGGCGTATGAAAAAGCGGGTGTGCCTGAATACGCGGTAATCGACCCAGCGACGCGCCAATTACGCTTGTATACACTAAATGAATCCAATCAGTACAGTGACCCGCGCGTTTTCAAAGAGCGCGATACTGTGAAATTTGCTTGTGTGTCTACACAATCATTCGTTGTGCGTGAGCTATTCGACGGCGCTCCCGATACGACCCTATAAGTACAGAAATGAAACATCATGAAACACAAAAAACCACCTATGCAGCAGCGTAGAAAACAGCCGACGATCACAGGCATCGCCTGGTTCACGCCGGAACAGTACGAGTTACTTTTGGAATATGCCGCAGACCGCGATCAACTCCCCAATACCTATGAAGAATGGCTTCAAAAGGCAACTGATCTCCTGCACTTCCTACACAGTAAAAAATATATTGTCCCCAAGATCGACTTAGATGTTCACGAAGTTGTTGCGTGGTGCAAACAACTCAACATTCCTTTCAACAGTAAAGCAAGAGCACAGTTTACTGCGGAGCGAGTTAGGCAGCTCAACCAGCCGCCAGCTTAACCGAGCCGCAAAGTATAGGCAGCAGGGGAGTCATCTTCACCGCCGCAAGTCACGACTTCTTGCCCCTACATATTAGAAGTTATGCAGTTGAGTCAAATTTCGATATTGTTCGTAGGGGCGAACCAACGTGCTCGCCCGTCAACCGCGTAAGTCCTACGCATGAACAAGTTGAACCGTTGAGGTCTTTCCAGCCCCTTCAGTGGGCTTACCGTTTTCTCTGTTAGTTAGGGGTTTTGAACCCCTAGCGGCGCAACTCTAACGTTTCACATACCTCATTCCACACGAGAACATATGTTCCAAATCAAGAATTTGAGGTATAATAGTGAGGAATTTGAACGTCACCAAAAGGAAATGATTATTAACGGCTCACTGTTTCACTCCCTGTTATGCACACTTACATCAAACTCTAGCGTTTGAATGAGGTTTGTGTCATGAAAAAGTACAGCACAAGATTTCAATTTTCCGCTTATTTGTAACTGTCTGAATACAAACTTAAAGCAAAAAAGCCTGATAATACAGGCTAAAATTTGAGTCACACGTTTCTTAATTGCACTTCACAGGCACGCCGCCGTTCGCCGCTGACTCTCTAATCGCGTCCCACAGCTTCGCCATGCGCAGCCCGACTTCCGGCGGGGCAGGGTTCGCCAGCCGTCCATCGCGCACCGCCATGAACTGCTCCCACACACCCAGCGACCTCGGCACAGCAACCGTCTTCAGTGTCATCTCGCCTGCGCGCTGAAGCTCCAGCCGTTCGCCCCATACCCCTGTACGGATGATCGCCTGTGAGCAGAACACGCGAATGTCCGATTC
>CALMZT010000363.1 GCA_937870805.1 uncultured Chloroflexota bacterium | reverse complement strand
CGATTAAAAAGACGGGCAAAGCGCTGATCGTCCACGAAGCCAACCTGACAGGTGGCTACGGTGCCGAAGTCGCCGCCGTACTTGCCGACGAAGGCTTTGAATATCTCGATGGTCCCGTGAAGCGCCTTGCGGGACCGGATGTGCCTGCTGTTCCATTTAGTCATCCGATGCAAGAGTTTTTCATGCCGAATCCTGATAAAATCGCCGCTGCCATTCGTGATTTAGCAGGATACTAAATGCTCAACTTCGACCCTATTTCCCAAGACCCACCTTACGACAGCGTCTTCCCGCCGCACAATATCTCGGTGCAAATTCCCAGCGCGGGCGAAAACATGCTTGGCGTGTTTTTTGTTGCGCAGGGCGCAGGCGCACACGCAACGATTGTGCTGCTGCACGGCTTCCCCGGCAACGAACACAACTTCGACCTTGCGCAGATTTTCCGGCGCGCAGGCTGGAACGTGCTGGTTTTTCACTATCGCGGCGCATGGGGCAGCGCTGGCGTGTTCTCCTTCACGCATGTCTTAGAAGACACACGCGCCGCATTAGACTTTGTGCGCAACCTGCCGCAAGTCGATACTAGCCGCATCGTGCTAATGGGGCACAGCATGGGCGCATGGTCAGCGCTGATGAACACCATCACTGATGGACAAATCATGGGCGCAGCAGGGATTGGTGTCTGGAACATTTCCGCGTTCTATGAGCAAATGCCCAACGATCAACATGCTATCGTGCTGCAATGGCTGGCAGATAGCTGCGCGCCGCTGCGTGTGGAATCGGCGCAAGCGTTATTTGACGACATACAGGCGAACACTGCCGAGTGGGATTTACGTCGCCATACACTCACAGGGCGACATGTGCTGCTCGTCGCAGGCGCGGAAGATGAAGACACACCCGACATCATCCATCACCTACCGCTGGTGCGTATGCCGATGCTCAACTCACACACGTCTCTATCGAAAACGCCGATCACGCTTTTTCTGGTCAGCGCATCGAACTCGCCCGCACTATTTTGAATTGGTTGGATATGCTCATTTCGGTATAGTGCTCCCCTACGAGTATCTCAATTTTGAACTTAAACCTACTTTGGCGGTTTTAGGAGTATTTGCAAATGCCCACAAAAATCATTATGCCGCAGCTTGGTGAAAGTGTGGTTGAAGGCACAGTCAGCCGCTGGCTCAAGCGCGAAGGGGATACCGTTGCTGAGTATGAGCCGCTGGTCGAAGTCAGCACAGATAAAGTTGACACCGAGATTCCGTCGCCCGCATCCGGCGTCCTGCTGAAAATCTACATTCCCGAAGGCACAACGGTGGAACGCGGCGTGCTGTTAGCACTCATTGGACAGCCCGGCGAATCTCTTGACGACAACGGCACTCCCCACATTACCCACCACGCCCCACATGGTAACGGCGCGCCTGTAGGGACAACACATGTGTCGTCTGCATCCGTAACCAACAGCACCTATACCGGGCACATGACCCCTGTCGTCGCACGCATGGTCGCTGAACACGGCATCGACCTCTCGCAGATCAAAGGCACAGGACGTGACGGGCGCGTCACCAAAAAAGACATCGAAGCCTACCTGGAAAACACGCCGACAGTACGCACGGCTGACTCACAGGAACTTCCCGCTGTCAAACCCGAACTCGCCGCATGGGAACAGCCTATCTCTGGCGACCTGTTCAAACCCACTGTCGACTACGGCACACCAGCAACCGCAAAATCCGAGCCTGCGGGAACAACTCATGTATCGTCCGCTGCTCCAACCTCCATTACACCGTCATCGCCTACCCCTTCACAATCTCCCGGTGAACTCGTGCCCCTCAACGCCATGCGCCGTTCGATTGCCGAACACATGGTACGCAGCAAACTGCACACGTCGCCGCACGTCACCACCGTTTTTGAGATCGACATGTCCGCTGTGATGAAGCACCGCACTGCTAACAAAGACTCCTTTGCAAAACTTGGCGTCAACCTCACCATCACCGCCTATTTCGCCGCCGCCACTGTTGCTGCGCTGCAAGCCAACCCCTATCTCAACGCGCAGTGGACAGACAATGGCATC
>CALMZT010000362.1 GCA_937870805.1 uncultured Chloroflexota bacterium | reverse complement strand
ACTTTCCCTTATGCTGAATCGGGTTAGGCAGCGGGTAGCGAATTCCGGCCTCCGCAATTTGAAGGCCCCGTGCGCGAATTGCGTTTGCCGCCTCTTCAGATTCATAGTGATAACAAATCATCCGTTTCAGTTCGTTAGGTTGATAGTTTTCGAATAAGTCGGCAAGGCCCGTGTGCGATGGATTGGGAACGAGCGCACAATCATGAAAAATCCACTCTTGCCCGGGTGCAAAGGTTCGAATTATTTCCGGTATGGGGCGAGTGTCCCCCGTGTAGAGAAAGTTTCCGGACAAGGCTAGTCCGAACGCGGAAAGATATTCGTGGTGGCGCACCGGGAAGATTGTGAATCGCAACGTGGCATGCCAAAAGTGGTCTCCCACGGGAATGAGGTGAAAGGCATCCCAAAAATTTGCGCCGCCTTCGGCCAAAATACTTGGGTAGTTCGCCAGCCTATTTTGCAGCAACACCACCAAATGCGCAGGCACGAACAATTTAATGTGGCCGCGATATGATTCATGAAAGTAAGCCCGATAAAACAATTCTTCCAATCCGCAAATATGATCCATGTGGCCGTGGGTGATGTACAGCGCGGACGGCAACCGATTCCCATAAGTTTGTCGATACGCGTCAAGCGTGCCTCGGCCGCAATCGATGAGTAAAATGGGGTTATGATCTTGCTCGATAACACATGCCGAATTGCCTAAGGCAGTGGCCTGCGCGTTACCGACGCCGACGAATCGCAAGGCTAAACAAAATACAATTGACCCCTACAAGGCGCAGCCGCTTCCTTTAGGTCGCCCGGTAGCGGTTTACTATCGCCAGTCGTCCGAAGGTCAAATCGGCAACATCTCCACCACCCTGCAAACGGTGGATATGGTCGAACACCTGATGCGTCAGGGGTGGGAGCGGGAACAGATCATCATGATTGACCGTGATGCAGGCATCAGCGGCACGAAGAAAATCAAAGAGCGTCCGGGTATGTCCTACCTGTACGATCTGATTGAGGATCGAGCGATTGGTCTGGTGGCATCGCAGGACGTTGACCGCTTTTTCCGCGATATGGCACAGATTGAAACCAACATCTTTATTGATGCCTGCCGCTGCAGCAATGTGCAGGTACTGACACCGACCTTTGTTTACGACTTCGCACATCCGACTCAGGGACGCTATCACATGCAGATGTTCCGCGACCAGGCACAGCGGGCAGCGGACTATCTGGAGTTTCACGTCAAAGGCAAGCTCTGGAAAAGCCGCGAGTACATGAACCATCAGGGACAGTGGACTGGCACACCCATTGCGCTGGGATTCATGGTGGATAATCGCGCCAAACTACCTACAAGTGAGAAGAATCCGAACTGGCGCAAATACGTCCGGTTTGACCGCTACGCCGATGTGGTGATGGCTTACTTTGAATTGTTCAAACGCCACAAAGGGAACATGCAGAAGACGTGGCAGCATATCGAGCAGCACGGACCGTTCATCCCGGAGTTTGCCGAGGACAGCGTTCTAGAAGGCTTTTTCTTCCATACGAATATCAGCAAGCGTTCGCGCTATACGGGCAAGCTGATTCTGTCCCGGTATGCGTTGGGACAGATGCTGGCGAACGTCGTTTATATCGGGCATTGGGCGCACCGTGGTGTGATTGTCGAACGTTACAACCATGAGGCGATTGTACCGCTTGACCTGTTCATGTATGCCTACAATCGGCTCTCGCCAGTGGATTTTTACGGTGAGCCAAACCTTGAATACACGCCACAGCGTCCCTGGACACGACATGATAAAGCCAACCGTCCAGTACCACCGCCGACCTACACAGGCGCAGTCTTTTCGTCCGATGTCCCCGATATGCCGCTCCGCCGGGTGCTGTGTCACTGGGATTTAGGACGGCAGGTGTATGCTTATGCACTCTACAACGGCGACCTGAAAAAGCAGTGGGAAATCACCTCGTCGATGGTCGATGCTGTGGTTGACCGCATTCTCCTACAACGCCTGCGAGCGACAACGATTGACGAGGCAGTGTGGGCAAAAGCCGTAGCTGACGCGAAAGGCAGCAGCCATGTGGATGTGCGGCGGATTGAACATGCTATTCGTGCGGCGGAAAACGCCCAGCGGTCTGTAGTCGAGAACCTAAAATCGCTTGCCTATCCTGAACTGATAAAGCAGCTTGAGGAGCAGTACATCGCCAGTGAGCAGGAAATCGCGCAGCTTCGAGCTGAACTCAAACATTTGCAATCCGATCCGGGACATCAACAATTGCTGGTCGAAGCCCTTCCGGTGCTGGAAACGGTCATTGCCCGCTGGAGTGAGGTGTCGGGTGAACACCGCCGTGAGTTGTTTGATGCCTTTGCCGAGCGCGTGCTGGTATCGAAAGTGGACATGGTGATGCGGCGCATCAGCGTCAGCTGGCGCGATGGCACACAAACAACGGAATGTATCAAGAACCGCCAGCAGTATTTCGCATGGTCGCCGGATGAATTGGAGCGGCTGCGCCAGATGGTCGAGAACCATGCCAGTCAGGTCGAACTGCTGTGTGCTTTCCCCGGTGTCAGCTGGCGCGGCATCCGTGAGCGTTACGCCTATCATTTCGGGCGTGGTAAATGGCGCGGTGTCTACAGGGGCAAAGTGCGCTATGGCGGAAATATCCGTTGGGAAGACACTGAAGAATATCAGCTTTCAGCTACGACAGCACAGCCGAGCATGAGCGCAGTTGGCTCGTACCCATGATGTTTACTCCTTCGCGCTGTGCGCTTTGTTGTCCATCGACCCTGTGCCGATTTCTGACCAAAGCACAGCAGGTGCATAAAGGCAGCCTTCACCTGTAAGGCGCTACCCGTTTTTGTTGAGTGCAACGGCACAAGCCAGACAAAAACGGGTGAAGCGAAATCCGCAGGCGGATTTTGAAGGCTGCCGCACCTGCTAGACTGGTCAGTGATTAAATCGGCATGGTTTGGGTCAGATGGCGCGCGCCAGCAGCGAAAAGGTGTAACACGGGGACGCAAGCATAACAGGGTGATGGGATGAGCCAGCGAATTGCCATAGGTATTGTTGGAGGCACAGGGTATCTGTTTTGTCGTGGCTGGATAGAACGGAGAGGCAGCATATAGTCTGGCTGAATGAATCACTGGAACAAGCGATAGGACGTTGCAGTAGGTAAGCTGCTGATCGGTGATGGGATTTGCGTCAGTGTAGATGGCGGGACAGCGCAGCAGCTATGGACTGGGCGCTAATGCTGGGACGAATCGAATGGAACGAACCGAGAATGGGGATACCGTCTTAGGGCAATGTAAGACAGCAAGGGTGGCGAAAGAGATGCTTCTCCTGTGTCAGCGACGGTCATGCTCGTCGGGAAAGTAGGTTCCTTTGAAATTGAAGCTGGAGGGCGTGTCACTGTGTTGTACGCCTTCATACAATGCGCCTGTGAGCCGCCGCAGCCCGGATTGCAGCTTCTCACGGATGTAAGACAGATTGCCGTGTATCAGGAGTTGAATCGCCGCCTGTGTCAGATAGTCGGCAGCTGCCAACAGTTCGTAAGCCATGCGTCCGCGCCAGCCATGCACTCCATTGGCGCAGGATATAGCCGCTCGTAAAGTATCAGTAGTTTCATAGGCTTTCAGTAGCGCTTTCGTAGTCCCTTCAAAATCATC
>CALMZT010000361.1 GCA_937870805.1 uncultured Chloroflexota bacterium | reverse complement strand
TTACGTGCTAATTCGTCCATATCCCGATTGTAACGCTTTATCTTCTCATACGATACAATTCCCCTGAGTAGTTACGGGAAATATATCCTTCTCACAACAGTTAGTTTGTTTAATGAATTAGAGACGGTCATTCGTCGCCCTAAATTTGTTCCGTCGCTGTCTGGTATAAAAAAGAGCGCCGATTATCTTTTAACAGAATATCGTGAGCTTGCCGAATGGGTTGCTCCTGCCGATATTGCCTCGAACGTCATCCGTGACCCTAAAGACCGTGCTGTCCTGGCGTGCGCGGTTGGTGGGAAAGCTGATTTTGTCGTCTCTGGTGATAAAGACCTGCTCGTGTTGAACACTTATCAGCATATTCCTCTGCTGACGGCAGCGCAGTTTCTACAACGCTTATCTGAAAAGTAATTTCCCCGACAGTAAACGTGCCACCGATGTCACGAGCTAAAAACGGACGAGGCGTGCCTCAACCTCACAGTAAAGAAAGTGATTCGGCGGCTTGCACTGATGCCTTTTCTGAGCGTAATCAAACCTTCGATTTAACAGCTTAGAAAGGTCAGCCATTTCATGGGGCAAAGATTGGCAAAAATTCTAACAGCGGTTATTCGTTCGGTAACGGCGGCGCGATATTGACCCACTGCGGCGCGTAGTTGTCACGTCCGTTGTTGGTCAATCGACGCAGGTTTGTACCATCCGCATTGATGACATACACCTCACCCACGCACAGGTTTTGCCGTTCACGATCACGATTGGAGATGAAGACGATAGCCTCGCCGTCAGTTGACCACGAAGGATTGATATTGCAGCCTGTGTCGGTCACTTGGGCTAACCCGCTGCCATCAGCATTGACGACATAAAGCTGTGAGTTACCCGTGCGTCCGCTGACGAAGACAATGCGCGTTCCATCGGGCGACCACGCGAACTCGTCAGTATTCTGTCCATCGCCTGTAGGCTGGCGCAAATTGCTGCCATCAGGATTGACGACGAAATACTGGTAATGGGTCGGGTCGGCGGGGAATGAAGCGCGAAGGGTGATGCCTGTACCCTCCGGCGACCACTGCGGCGCGCCCAACTGTGCATCCATCATCAGCAGTTGGCGTTCTTCGCCTGTCGCCATGTCCAGCACCCACAAGCTGTCCTGCTCACCATCCACGATATAAGCAATAAACGCGCCATCGGGCGACCACGACGCCGCTGAATGGTGAACGAGTCCGCTGGTGAGGGCGCGCGGTTCGCTGTCCTCAAGGGACATCAGATATAAATTAGCGAACAAGCTCAACATCTCACTGTTCGGGTCAGCTTCTTCGATGGTCAGCACGAGGTTCTGGCTATCTGGCGACCATGTATATGACGAGGGAATCGCTTCAGTGATGATACGGCGGAAACTGCCGTCAAAGCCCATCACGCTTAAACGGTATTCGCCATCTATAGAGGCGTTGAATGCTATGTGTATGCCATCGGGTGAGACGCGCGGCATGAAATCATCCACGTCGGGCGGCGTCAAGCTCACTGACACCGTACCACTCAAATCCGCAACGTAGATTTTGCTATGCCCTTGATCGCGCGATTCAAATAGAATCACCGACGCCAGCCCTTCGATATTGAGCACAGGGGCGTCCTCGTCGGCAACAGGTTCGAGCCAATATTCCTCGCCTGTGCCCTCGGCTGTCCAACCGTTCAGCCCGCGATACTCGGCGTACCACCACGTATAGCCATCAGCGCACACCGGACCGTCATGTACCCAAAAAATCCCGCCGCCGGGAATACGCCCCAACGACGCGCCGCTGGTCATTGGCTCAGCGCGCACACGGTTCGCAGAGCCGGGAAGCACACGCGCGTAATTGCCTATCGACAAGCGCGTGGGCAAGGTATCGGGACAGGCTTCAGGCGTCGCGTCCTGTGCATACACAGACGTCAGCACTGTCACAAGCAGCATCAGAATGACAAAGCCACGTTGCAGCATGAGTTTCAACTCCGAAAGTATGACTCTCCTCAAGTATAGATGAACTTGGACTCCTGGCGAACTTGGCGACTTGGCGGTTTAATAAGCCTTTTACGGTGAACGGGCAATGTTCATGGCACGTACATTCATCCTTCTGGCGGCGGTGTTCGGTTTTCTTGGCGTAGCGTTAGGCGCGTTCGCGGCGCATGGCTTAGCTGCGCAGTTTGAAGCCAATCCCGGCAGCGAAGAAACGTTTCGCACAGCGACGCAGTATCAGATGATACACGCGCTGGCGCTCTTGGGCATCGGCATCCTGCTCACGATGGAAGCGCAGCACGCCGTACCGTTACCCGCGCGCATGTTGCAACGTGCGGGCTACTGTTTCGCGGCAGGGATTGTTTTATTCTCTGGGAGTTTGTATCTGTTGAGCGTGTTCAACCTGCGTTTTATGGGTGTTATCGCGCCGTTGGGCGGGCTGGCGCTGCTCGCTGGCTGGCTGTGTTTGGGGCTGGTGGGTCGAAATGTTACGGAATAATAAGATTCGTACCAAAATTACAACTTTTTCACTATTCGCAATTTTTCGTTATATACTCTCCACTATATCCGGACTTTTATTACGCTTATTACAAACATTGATGAGGCGCTTATGAGTGTCAACGTCTATTGGGAAGACCACGAACATACCCTGCTGCGCTATGATTTGGTCGGCAAGTGGGACTGGAATGACCTCTACGCCGTACTCGCGCTGGGGTTGAGAATGGAAATGAGGACCATTCACCGCGTAGACGTGCTTTTGGACATGCGCCAGAGTGGAGCGATTGGCGACGGCGCGATTGCTCACATCCGCAAGATCGCCGATAAGCAACCGCCGAACGTCGGGATGATGGTCGTGATTACGCCGAGCAAATTCCTGCGCGCGCTGTTTCAGGCGGCGATGCGTTCCTATAAAAACGTCGGACTTTACATCCGCCTTGCTTCCAGCGAAACCGAAGCCCGCCAACTCATCGCTGCTGAGCGCCTGCTCGACGAAGGCGTCGTAAATTCAAAAGCCGTCGCCACGCGCAAACAAGCCATGGCGGATAAGAGTTCGTAGTTTTCAGTAAACAGTTTTCAGTTTTGGTAGAATTGGGCGTGAACAGGGGGTTAACCCCTTGTTTTTGATTCGACATAGGAGTGGCGAATGCACTGGTTCTCAATCAACTCTAGAGGTTGGTGAACCAAAACGCAGCGCGAGAACAACCCTTTTAAAGGGTTTCCAAACCACCTTTAGCCGGAGATTTTGAACCTCTGGTGCTGGCCGCAGCGTTAGACGAGCGCAAATTCTTCTTCCTTGCAGACGCGCAGCGCACCCGCTAACTCGAAGCCGATGAAGTGCGCTTCGTCGCCGACCCGCAGTTGCAGCGGTCCATTGAACGGCGCGCGTGCCAGCAGATGAAAACGTGCGCCCGGCTTTAATCCCAGCGAATCCAGATATTGCAGCTTTTCAGTATCGTGGGTATGCACGCGGCTGATGACCAGATCACTCCCCTGCTTGGCATGTGATAATGGGTAATCGACCACGCGCGGCATTTTGCCGTCTGCGGTGGGAATCGGTTCGCCATGTGGACAGCGGCGCGGAAACCCCGACATCTCATCCATGCGTTTAACCAATTTATCGCTGATGTTCGCGCCGAACTCGTCAGCGGCATCGTGGACTTCGTGCCAGCCAAAGCGCATCACATCCACCAGAAAACGCTCCACCAAACGATGACGACGAATGGACATCAGCGCTTCATGTTCGCCTTTTGGCGTGAGGGTGATACCGCGATATGGTTCATGGTCTAAGAAGCCCGCCTCTTTCAGACGCTGTACCATGCGCGTGACAGCAGGCGCAGAAACGTGCAGCACTTCGGCTAAATCAGAAGTTGACACGAAGGGATTGTCTTTTTGATAGTACGCGAGGCGGTATGCCTCTGCGAGATAGTCTTGCATTGCAGCGCTGGCGTCGCTCATGTAGTTCCTCGTCAGCTTATGAATATTTCAGATAAACATGATAAATAATATCGCAAAATGATGGGATTTGCAAAGGCTCAACTCAGTTTTTAACACAGGGTATAAAAACTTGTTATACTCCTCACAGCATAAACTACACCAATCAGGAACAAATGATTGTTTGGCGGACTCAACAATCCACCGGTCACGGCGGCAATTTCCGGTAAGCGGCTCACGAGAAACTGGTTCGCGCCCGCCATCGTATGAATCTAAGGGGATCATGCAGGTGGATCGAAAGGGGCGCACACATTGGTGCATACAACGTCAAGCGCGACCTTAATAACTGACGTTACGCACCGTGAACCTGTGAACAAGGGGTTTAAACCCCTTGTTCGAGCTAAGCCTGCGTAATTATCAGTTAATAACTGACGCACTCGCTCACTGTGGTGGACGCTGGCAGTTCATGCCGTTTAACAATTCAATCAGGCGTAAAAGGGTCGGTAGGGGCGCACCTGCGTGTGCACCCGATGGTAGGCAGATACATTGGTCTGCCCCTGCTTTTTTCCCCTTTGCGTCCACCGTTGTACTCAACGCTGCGCCTTTGCGGTTAAAAATTGAATTTCCAAACAGGTTCTAAAACGACCAGCTATGGGCGTTGGAAGCCCGTCAACGGGTTGGGGGCTGCGATTTTTCAACCGCTTCAGAGGTTTAGCAATTCTCTCTTAGCTCTGGGTTTTGAACCCGGAGCGGTAAACTGCGTAACATCGGCTAGTAATTTCTCTGAGGACTTGATGGCTTCACCTCTTATCCTGGCAGTTGATCTTGGATTTGTGGAAAACAGCATTTAGCTTGCCATCATTAACTTTTTGTGTTCCGCTTTTAACCTTTTTCGTGCCAGCCTGAGCTTTTAACGCTCCATCTTAGGCATTCAGCTTTCCACTTTTTACCTCTCATTACATTACACCGCGCATTAAAGTTCCAAAAGGAACGCAAATGAACGCGCCTTTGTGCTATCCTGAAAATGAACATCTTTGCGTCCTTTGCGCCTTTGCGGTTCAGATTTTCATTGCTTTTGGTGAATGTCAGTTCATGATTACTACTCTGAAAATAGCTTGATCTTTGCGTCCACCGTTGTACTCAACGCTGCGCCTTGGCGGTTCAAATTTATATTGATTTTGGGGAACTTTAGTTCATGAGGACTACGCTGCTTGCTGAGGAAACGATCATGTCAAACGCGGCTGCCATTGACCACACTCCTGCCGTTTGCTCAATGGCAGATCACACCGAGCGAGCCGCCATTGTTGCCGCGCGCGCTGTGATAGCACGGTAGCAACAGCCTCACCATCTGCCGCCGTCATTCAGCTAACGGCAGCAACTGCCTCACCATCTGCCACAAAAAAATTGTAGACAGGCGGCGGCAGTGATTTACCCTTGTGGCAAACTTAATAGGTATGACAAAAGCGCGTTAACATCTTCCATCGGCACATCGTAGACAAGCTGATGCAAGCCGGGAAGTGTGAACACATCGCGCAGTGTCGCCGCCCGCCCATCGTGGAAATAAGGCGCGCTCAACCACAGCCAGCGCAGCGACGGCGTATCGAACGTGCCGCCCGTACCCACATCGAACACCTGCAAGTTAGTCCCGACAGCGCCCACGTGACATGCCGTACAGCCGCGTTCCTCAAAGACCTGCGCGCCGCGTTCGATCAATGCTGTGTCAGTGGGCACAGCGCTCGTTGGACCTTGCAGCGTCAGTAGATACTGCGTGAGGCTGTCCAACTCAACCGATTGCCCAGCGTGCGGCTCGTCAAGCGTAGGCATTAAATCATTGTCAATCAAGCCGAAGCCCGCTTGCAGATCGTGGATTTTCACCTCGACATCGGCAAGCTCATCCCACGTCGCCGACCAGTTATACGGCGGCGTACCCAACAGATCGTAGAGCACTGGCGTATTGCGCCCGCCATCGCCAAAGCCCGCCCATGTGCGCTCATCGGATAAGCCGTCGAAGTGACAGTTAGCGCAGCTTAGCCACGTGTTTGCGCTGATCTGTGGGTTGTCGGCGGTATAAAATAGCTGCGCGCCCAATGCTACATCGGCGGAGAGCGTCGCCGCGCTGATGGGCACGACGTTCTCAATCGTCAGGGTCGCCGTATCAATCACGCTGATCGAACCATCCAGCGCGTTATGCACGTAGAGGAATGTGCCTTCGTTGTTCAGCACCGCGCCGCGCGGATTTGCGCCGACATCGATGTGGGCAATGGCAGCGCCTGTGTTCAGGTCGATGACGCTCACATCGTCGCTGCCCGCATTGATCACGTACAAGCGCACGCGGAATCGATCCACGATCACGTCGAAGGGCATATTCACCGGACGATCTGCCGTGTCCAGATTAATGCGTGTGCTGCGATCTACCGCTAACGCGCTCAAATTCAGCACATTCACAACGGGAAACACCGTGGTATCAAAGGTCAGCGCGGGATTCTGGGCGTTGCTGCGCGTCTGCGGCACATAGGCGGTACCACGCGAGATGTCGATTTCGATGGACTGTGACAGCCCGGTATCCAGTCCAGTGTTAATGGTACGCACAACGCCGTGCTGCGGTAGATAGATGAGGCTCACCTGACCACTCCAGAAGTGCGTGACGTAGAGGAAATCGCCCCACAACGCCAAGCCGCTGGGCAAGCTGGCGACGGCGATACGCTCGACGATGCGCCCGGCGTTGATGTCCACGACAGCGATGGCACTTTCGCCTTGCAGCGCGACATACGCTGTTTGATTGTCTGCCATGACCACGCCATAAGGCAGCACGCCTACGGGAATCGTCGCCGTGACCTCCTGCGCGTTCAAATCGACCACCGAGAGCGTGCCATCGCCGCGATTGGTGACGAGGGCGCGCTGGCTGTCGTCGGTGAGCGCGACCATGCGCGGGTCACGCCCGACAGGGATTTCGGCAAGCAGTGTACGCAAGCGCGGCTGCGTCAGCGAAATGGTGTTGTTGAAGTTATTGACGACAACTGCCAACTGGTTATCGTTCGCCAGCGCAATCGTGCTGCTGCTGAACGCCCGCACGCGCGCATCAGGCAAGGCATACAACGGAAGTTGTGTCGGCTCGGTTTGTGCGCTGGCAGGTGTCATGAACGAGAACACACCGCCCGCGATGAGAAGGAGAGCAATGAGCAACGAGCAATGAGTGATGAATGACGAGTGATGAGTAAAGAGTTTTATCATAGTTTATTGCCCGCCATAGATTTCGATGCGGAACTCGCCTGTGTTGTCGCCTACTGTCGAATCCGAAATGCGAAAGGTGATGCGGCGCGGTTCTGTGCCGACATTATACGTCACCGTGTAGGTGTGATCGGACGAATACGGCGGCGGATTTTCCAGCAAGCCCAACGTTTCAATTGCGCGCTGTCCGTCAATCTCTAAGGCAAAATATTGCAGCAGCGGCGGGTCATATGCCACGTAATCCTCGTGCGCGTAGAGATAAAACGCATCACTCCAATCCGTGTTCCCCGCTTGCCCTGTGCCGCTGATGTTGAGCGTCACCGTGCCGCTGTAGGTATTCTGCGTGAGCGTTGGTTCGATCTTGTTAAAGGGTACAACTACAAGCTCGAATGGTACTGTAATAGCCTCTGGTCGATCAGGAATACCATCGATTCGTCGCACTAGATGAAATGTCAGATAGCAGAGTAATGGTATACCCAAAACGAATAGGGTTAAGGTTGCTATCCACCGCCAATCAGGATATTGTTCATCCTTTGGCTTACCTTTGCGCTTGGGTTTCTCCATCGTCAATCGAATTCTGCCTTTAGCTGAAAGCTGATCGCTCTCACTGCCCGATGCTCACCAAACGGTCATGCAGCACAGTGAAGGTGCGGGCGCGGGTGTTGAACGTGCCGTTTGCGTCTGTGCCTGTAATCACCAGCGTAATCGTGACGACATCTGACGCCGCAGGACCATCGGGACGACCATCATTTTCCAGCATCGTGAAATCATTGGTCAACGTCTGTGGATTGTACTGGTAGGTAATTTCGCGCGCCCCGACTGGCAATTCACCCGATGACAGCAAATAGCCGGGCATGGTGACGATCTGATAAGCGCTGACATCTGTCCAGCCTTCAGGAATCTGGATGGCGAAATTGATGGCTGTCGCGCCTTGCGTGGTACGATCTCCGGCTTGCGGCGAGGTCAATAATGGCGCATCTTCTGGCACGACGTAGACGACAAAGCGTCCACCTATACCATCGGGCGCTGTTTCTGCGCCAAGCACCCCACCCATCGGATACGGCGGCTGTACTGCGCCTGCTGAAGTCAGCCCATCGTGCCACACGGTAATATCGATTGTCCACACACCAAGTTCATCGACCTGTAGATCATTCGCCGCGTCGTAGAAATAGCCAATGGCGTTCGCGCGGCGCTGGAACTGGCGCACTACACCGCTGGGCGATGTAACAGTTACGCTCACGTTAGAAGCCAATGGCGGCGCGACCTGTCCCGCCACTGCCAGCGTATCGCCCAGGTTCAGCACCTGCCCCGGCAGCACGCCCGTTGGATGGAAGAACATTCCTATCGGCTCATCACCGATGTTCAGCAGCACGCCACCATCAGGACCCCCTGCTTCGCTGCCATAAGGCGG
>CALMZT010000360.1 GCA_937870805.1 uncultured Chloroflexota bacterium | reverse complement strand
TGGCAATCGTGCGCTGATCAAGGCTGGCTTTCCCTTTGAGAAAATATTCATAGGCTTCCGGGTTTAAAGTGTCCTGATCGCCAAGCATCAACAGCAGGGGGCTAGTGATGTTCGGCGCGAGGCTCAGGCTCACGTCACCGCCGCGATCAATCATGTGCTTCATGGCGCTGATCCATTCCAACACGAAGGCATCAGGGTTGGTGATGCTGTGGGTGTCAATTTCCTGTTGTGTCATCCACGTAGGGGGATAGTTTCTCTGCACGACTGGGCGTATATCTGGTCCGAAGTAGCCGACTGCGCCCCACACAGCCACCGATTTGAAGCGCTGTGGCTGCTTTCCGGCGGCGATCAACGTCACTTCGCCGCCATCGGAATAGCCGAGAATGTGCGCTTTGTCGATGTTCAGCGTGTCCATAAACGCCAGCACATCATCGGCATCGCGGTAGTAAAAATCTGGTGGGAAGCGGCGCGGTTTCGGCTCGGATTGACCATAACCGCGCAGTGTTGGCGCAAGCACGCGGTAATCGGCGCTCAACCAATCGATCACGCTGCCTAAATCGTCGCGTCCTGTGCCAAGCCTGCCGTGAATGGCGATGACGACTTCGCCTTTTCCGGCGTCTTCATAATAGAGGCGTGCGTGGGTGGCAAGATCGGCAAAAGGCATCTGTGTCGTCCTGTGTCTAATGTGCCGACCATTTTACCTTACACAGGTGATGAAAGCATGTTGCGCAATAAAAAAGAAGCAGACTAAGCTGCCTCTTATGCACCTAAAGTTATCGACTAAGCCGTAGAGGTTGTAATGTATGGTTATCCAGAACTTTGACATTCTGAACTTTTTAGCGAACGGAGTCCATAATTCCCCGCCAATCCAAATTGTGCAAAGTTGTACGCGCAAAAGCGCACAGATTTATACTTTTCGGATTTCGTTTGTCTCATTTCACACAGACACCCATAGTGCGTGATGTTTGTAAGAGAGGCTTTCGCCAATGAGACAACCGTCTATTCATTCTTGTGAGAACGTCTCACAAGGAAAACGATAGCAACACACCGCAAACTATTCAAGGACTAGTTCTCATGCCTCCTAATTACGCCGCGCGCCAGGTCAAGCTGCGCGCCCTGCTCGATGACGCCGACGCCGTTGCCCTTGTGCCCGGCGCGAACCTGCTGTACTACACCGGACTGCATTTCCACCTCTCCGAACGCCCCACCGTCGCGCTGTACAGCAAAGACGGCTGGGCGCTGATCGTGCCCGAACTGGAAATGCCGCGTATCGTCGCTCGAACTGACCTCGAAGCGCGCACGTTTACCTGGAGCGACAAGGACGGCTACATCGGCGCGTTCGATGAGCTTGTCAAGGCGCTCAAATTGAAGCGCCTCGCCATCGACGGGCTGACGATGCGCGCCTTCGAGATGCTGACGTTTCAGGAAGTGGGTGAAATCGAAAGCGGCGAAATCGAAATCCTCAACGTCGCTAAAGAACTGCTCGACATTCGTTCCATTAAAGATGAAGATGAAGTCGCCGCCATGCGCCAGGCGGCGCGCATCAGCGAGACCGCGCTGGATCGAGTGCTGGCGTGGGTGGAACCCGGCGTCACGGAAAAGGCGATTGCCCGCCGCCTCAACGAAGAGATGGTCGCACTTGGCGCAGAGGGTTTTGCCTTCGAGTCGCTCATCCTCACGGGACCGAACAGCGCCCTGCCGCACGGCAACACCTCAGATCGCGTGCTGCAAGCCGACGAGTTCCTGCTGATCGACTGGGGCGCGAAACACGCGGGCTATCCTGCCGACCTCACGCGCACCTTCTGCATTGGCACACCCTCTGCCGAGATGCAAAAGATTTACGACGCGGTGCGCCGCGCCAATGAAGCCGGCACTGCCGCAGCGGGTCCCGGCGTGTCATGCCATGCTGTCGATCAAGCCGCGCGCGATGTCATCAACGAGGCAGGCTATGGGGAATATTTCATCCATCGCACGGGGCACGGCTTGGGCATCGAAACGCACGAACTGCCGCAAATCGCGCAGGGTGTCGATGCGCTCTTGCATCCGGGCATGGTCTTCACCGTCGAACCGGGTATTTATATTCCCGGTATGGGCGGCGTGCGCATCGAAGACAACGTGTACATCACCGACAGCGGCGCAGAAGTCCTCACCAGCTTCCGCAAGTCACTGAACGTCCGCTAACTGCCAGCTAAACACTGGACTCAGCATGGAATCAATGGCTGGGTCCGGTTTTGTGAAAATGGTTGGGTACATTATTCTTTTTCGCCGCCACTTTGCCAGCGTTTGATCTTGGGACCGCTTTCGCTATAGATATTCATGAAGGCATATTCGACGCTCAGCGTGAACAGAATATAGTGCTCTTTTGGTGGATAGCCTGCTAATGTCGCTTCATCCCACAGCGCACGATCCTCTACCAGCGTTGCTATTCCGCGCAGATAGAATTCACCCGCGCCACCGGAATTATCTTCAACGGCAGCGTGTAAGGTGTAATGCCCGCTGCGCTGCAAATCTTTGCCTTTGGGCGAGGTCGGCTCCATGAAAAGGAACAGCCGTTCAGCACTGATGATCGGCGTCACAGGATGCACACGCGGTCTGCCGTTAGCGCGTACCGTGCCTAAATAGGCAACTTTTCCATTCAGACGCTTTGCCCCGAAATCGGCGAGTTCAGGCGCTGCTTGAGCAAATTCATTCCATGTAGTCATCGTTAATTCCTTTGATTATTTTGTGCGATGCTAACTCGCTGAGATCGTAAAACCACTGTTCCAAAGGACAGCAGTTCGCTAACCGATCACCCGCCGATACAAATCCTTCTGCCGTTCCCGCGCTGCCTGAAACACGTCAGCATCGCGCGGCTCAATGACCTGTGTGATCGTCAGTGGGTATGCATCTAACGCGATGCCTTCCCTTGCCCGCAGCGCCAGCAGTGCCACGCCGCGTGCCGTCAATTCGCTCTCCGCTGTCAAATGAATCGGGCGGTTCAACGCGCTTGCCATCATCTGCGCCCACGCAGGCGAAGCCGTCAGCGCACCACCGCTTGCCACCATGACGGCGTTCTCCGGCGGCGAAAGCTGTTCTGCAATCAACGCCAGCCGCAGCGCCACACTCTCCAGCAGCGCTTGCACGATGTCTAACGGCGTGGTCGAAAGCCGCAAGCCGTGTATCGTCCCCGTCGCGTTCCCCGCCCAACCGGGACTGCGTTCGCCTGCCAGCAGTGGCAGCACCGTCAAGCCGTGTCCATCGGGTTGACAACTCGCCAGCGCATTTTCCACATCCTCTGGCAGCTTAAGTGTTTCACGCGCCCAGGCAAAGATGTTGCCGCCTTCACTCGTCGCGCCCCCCAGCAGATGCAGCGGTGCGTTCACGCGATAGCTCCACAGCCCCGGTGGCACATGTGGCAGTTGTTCGGTCACTGTGCGCAGCGCCGCCGTCGTGCCTACGGTCAGCGCGCTGTGGCGGCTGTCCACGCAGCCAGAACCCACGTTCGCCGCCGCGCCATCGCCCACTGGCAGATAAAACGGCACATGGCGCAGCCGTTCCCAGCGCCGCGCATACTCTGGTGTCAGCCCTACATGCGGTACATCATAGTCCATCAGCGCGGGCAGCGACTCCTTAGGCACGTCCAGCAGCCGCAGCCACTCCTCATCCCAGGTCAGCGTCGCGCGGTTCAGCAGCCCATTCCACGCCGCCACCGAATAACTGCACGCCGCCTTGCCGAACCAGCGCAAAAACAGGTACGCGCCGAAATCCAGCCACAACGCAGGCATTAATTCCGGCTGTGTGCGTTTGAGCCAGTGCAGCCGCGCAGGATAATACGCCGTATGCAAGCGGCAGCCTGTGCGCTGATGCACGGCTTCTTTATCAACGCGATTGCCCAGCAGAAACACATCGTCGGCGCAGCGGGTATCAGCGTAGGTGTACACAGGCGTCAGCGGCGTGTACTTTTCATCCACTGCCATCAAATTGCCCACGAACGTCGTCAGCGCCACCACCGAAATCTGCGCGGCGGCGGGATGTGTTAGCACCTCGTCGATGCACGCTTCCACATGCTCACGCAGCAGGTCGGCGTTAATCTCCGATGCGCCCGCAGGCTCGGTGTTGAATTCATAGGCACGCGCCGCTTTTGCGTCTGCGAGGGGCTGCGCCGCGCCATCAAACAGCCGCGCACGCGCCGACGAGCCAACCCGTTGA
>CALMZT010000359.1 GCA_937870805.1 uncultured Chloroflexota bacterium | reverse complement strand
AGTACGTATCAAACACAACGGCATTATCAAACTCATTCGCCACAACGATGGTGGGCATTTGCCAGCAGAACTGGGCAGCGAAGTCTAAAGGGTGGACAATGGGGCAAGACGCATCTTGCCCCTACGATGGCTAATTGCTAACGCCTAAATGCTTCTCCAGATATTCCGCGATCATGCTGATCCATTTGTAGTAATTCGCGCGCTGTGTTGGCACATGCCCCGAATGTTCATCGACGTAATAAGTTACCTCGCCGCCCGCCGCACGAATACGCTCGACCATCTGGTCACTTTCGGTTTTGACCACGCGCGGGTCTTTCGCGCCTTGAATCACCAATAACGGGCACTTGATGTTTTCGGCGTAGCTCACAGGGGAGCGCGTCATCAGGAAGTCGTAGTCTTCGTCGGGGTCGCCGCACCACTGCTTGATGAATGATTTCCAAAACGCGGGCGTGGCTCTCAGGAATGTGGGCAGATTGGCGGGTCCGACGACATCAACGCCACACACCCAATAGTGCGGCAAACGGCTGACCGCGCTCAACGTCGCAAAGCCACCAAAGCTGCGCCCATGTACCGCGATGCGCGCAGCATCAACATCATCGAGTGAGCGTAAATACAGTGCTGCGCTTTCGATGTCCTTGAGTTCTGCGCCGCCCCAATCGCGCCGAATCAACTTCTGATACGACATCCCGTAACCCGATGAGCCACGAATATTGGGACACAGCACGACTACGCCTTTGTGCGCCAAGTATTGGTACAAGCCAAGATGCAGATATTCAGGACGTTCCTGAAATTCAGGTCCGCCATGAATCGACAACAGGGCTGGATGTTTACCGTTGATCTCACGCGGGCGGAACAGCCACGCCGGAATTTGTCGTCCGTCGAAGGTCGGGAACGAGACGAGTTCTGGCTCAATCAGGTCTGCCGGGTCGATGCCGCCGAGCATACTCTGCGTCAGCGTGCGCATTTCGCCGGGTTTAATGTCGAGTTCGACCAGCGTCGCTGCCTCGACTGCGCGGTCAAAAATCAGCGCCAAACGGCTGCCATCCGGCGATAGTGACATGGCTTTCACCACACCCTGCGGCAGATTCGGCAGCGTCAACTCGATCTCACGATATAAGTCACGCCCGTAGAGCTTCGATCTGCCCTCGTCGTTCTCACACCAGATCAGGTAACGCCCATCTTTGGACAGTTTGACGAACTCAATGTCGTGATCGGCAATTTTCACCCAATCCCATTTAAGGATGTCCACCATGTAGCGCGCCAAACCTTTGAATTCCTGCTCCTGATCTAACAGCATGAAAAAGCTCTGACTGTCGGGTGTCCAGGGTCCGGGTGTGCAGCGGATGTCGTTGCCGTCGTGCGGTGTGGCGGTATTGTGATCACCAGAGATATGCATCAGCACGATATTCTCATCCATGCCGGGCATCCGCGCCCACAGCGTCAAATACTGCCCGTCAGGCGACCACGCTACCGGATAGTAGCGATTCTTGGGCTTGATCGGGCGGCGCGTCTCACCTGTCTGGATGTTGTGTAAAATCACTTCAATCGTCGCGGGTTCGCGGTCATTGGCGGCGTATGCCAGCGTTTTGCCATCGGGCGACCAGGGATTGCCCATGAACGTATGCTGTGCGGTGGCAGCGCTGGTGAGCTGCATAGGATGCCCACCCTCCGCTTGTACAATATAGATTTGATGGCGCTCATCGCTGTCGTGATCGGCGTAGAAGGCGATTTGTGTGCTATCGGGCGACCAGGCGACTTCACGTACGGCATGGTCAGTGAAGGTCGTGAGCTGTCGTGGTTCGCCGCCGCCTGTTGGCATCACCCACAAGTTCATCTGTCCTGACGTGTTATCGACGTAGGCGATTTGTGTGCCATCGGGCGAATATGCTACCGTTGGCTGAAACTGGCGCACCGCCTCGAATTGTTCGAACGTATACTTTTTTGTCATGCAATCTGTTCTCCTCAGAATGAGAGATGATTATAACGCGCTATAATAGAGCCAGAGCGAAAAGGTGGTACAAAATGGTTTCATTTCCGGGAATCAATCCACAATTGAACAGCTATTTGCAGGATGGACATTGGGCGGGCTTTCATACCTATCACATGGGTGATTTGTCCAGAACCCTGAATAAATACGTCCAACCACGTTACGCCAGTATGATCGAGGAATCGTTACAAATTCGCCGTGTGATTCCAGAAGAAGGCGAAATAAAATCGAGTATCGTTAGACCTGATGTGCTTGTTGTCCAACAAGGGGTAAGTACACCCGGTACAGCAATATCAGCGACAGCGCCAATCTCAACAGTAACCCTTACCGCGCTGGAAGAAGCTCTGGAACCTTTAACCGCGATCATGCTGTATCAAGTTGACCCAGGCAATTTGCCCGGTAAGCCTGTCACACGTATCGAAATCCTTTCCCCTGCCAACAAACCTGGTGGTTCGTATCACCGTGTCTACAAAGAAAAACGACTTGAGACACTTAAGAGTGGTTTAAATCTTGTAGAGTTGGACTATTTACATGAGGCGCCACCTATATTGTCACATCTAGCATCTTATGCCGAGGGTGTTAAAGGAGCTTTTCCTTATTATGTGATTGTGAGTCGTCCTCATCCAACCTATGGGCAAGGTGTTGCACAGATTTATGGTTTCAGTATTGATGATCCACTGCCTAAGATCGTATTACCATTGGCTGGAGAAGATCAAATCACATTTGATCTTGGCGAACCCTATCGCATCACCTT
>CALMZT010000358.1 GCA_937870805.1 uncultured Chloroflexota bacterium | reverse complement strand
TGTGCTGTCTGGTAATGACGACTTCCGCAAACGGGCAGAGACCCAAAAGACGAAACGAGATGACCCTAACCTGATGATGATTTACCGAGATATTCAACAACAGCTTGAGGAGTACGCAGAGCTTGTTCATTTCCTAGGGGCGTTTGCCTTCTACAGCGGTCTTGGCAGCTACACAGGGCAAGGCATGGGCATGGTGCGGAGGGTTGAACGCAATGAGCGATGAGACATTCGGTAACCTGCTGCGGGCTGCTCGTAAGCGGGCTGGTTTCCATACGATTGCTGCCTTTGCCAATGCGCTCAGTGAACGTGGACTGGCTTATACCGACGACGCGATTGGACATTGGGAGAATGACCGCCGCAAACCGTATCATTCAGACAAAGATCGTCTCGATACCCTGAAAATCTTTCAACTGCTGGTCGAAAAAAGAGGCATTGAACATACCACCCAGGTTGATGCGATGCTGGCAGCGTTAAACCGCCCGGCATTGAGTGACGCGGAAAAAGCGACCTACTTTTCCGATCTGGGCACACCCATCGCCAACTTACCAGAAAAGCCGCCCTATGATCGGCTGGTTGGGCGCGATGAGGTGCTTGAAGCAGTCAGTAGGATGCTGCAAGACCCCACTGGCAAGCCTGTAGTAGTCGTGTCGGGTTTGGGTGGCATTGGCAAGACGGCTCTGGCTTATGAAGTGGTCAAGCGGGTGATGCAGTCGGGGAGGTTCGAGAAACTGGCATGGGAAACGACCAAATCTGAAGAATTCACGGGTGTGGGCATTCGCCAGCGCCGTGAGCAAACCATCAGCTTTCCCAACGTGCTGGCGAGTTATGCGCGGCAGTTGGGGTTCGAGTCACTGACCACGCAGCCGCCGGAGGTGCTGCGCGTCCGTCTGCGGGATGCTCTGCGCTCCGGCAGCACTCTGCTTGTGCTGGATAATCTCGAAACATTGGAAGCCGCACAGGATGTCGCCCGTCAGTTATACGAGCTGGTCAGCCCTGGCAAGAACCGCGTGCTGATTACCAGCCGGGAACGTCTGGTGGATGAACCCTTCGTCTATGACTATTTTGTGAAGGGATTGTCCGAGCCAGCGTCATTGGAACTGATTCGGGATGAGGCGGAAGCGCGGGAGGCAGAGACGCTGCTGCAAGCCGACGATGCTTTACTCAAACGCATCTACACAACGACTGGTGGAATGCCATTGGCGCTCAAACTCATCGTCAGCCAATCGCTGCTGGGGATCGCGTTGGATGAGGAACTTGATCGGTTGGAAGGTGTCGTAGATGAACAGCAGATTTATCGTTTCATCTATTTTGCCATCTGGCAGAAATTGTCCAAGTCTGCCCAAAAACTGCTGATCGGCTCAGCGACATTCGCCACGACTGCGTTGCGCTCGATGCTTCAGCCTGTGAGCGAACTGGACGATGCTGCTTTCAACCAAGCTGTGCCGGAACTGGTACGAGCTTCCCTGATGGAGGTGAGCCATCATTCACTTGCGGCTCAGAAGCGATACGACATCCACGCGATGACGCGCTGGTTCGTCAATGCACCCTTGATGGAGTTGTGGAATCGGCAAAAGGGGTTAACCTGATTACTCGACTTTCAACCTTGCCAGCATAGCTTGCGCGTTTTGAATTTCTTCGGGCATCCTATAGCGCTCAAATATTTCGAGGCTCGCTTGAACCAATTGAATCGCTTCTATGCTGTGGCTTAGAAGAGGCTGCAACACCCCATAGTTGAGCAGCGTCAGCCCTAGAGTGGGTTCATCGTCCAATTCATTCAGCAAACCGATGGCGGTTTTATAAACAGGCACCGCTTCGTGCAGCAGTCCTCGCGCAACCATGTGTTTGGCTGTCAACGCCGTAAACTCGGCTTCAAGCACAACATCCCCTACTTGGTTTGCCAACTTGAGCGCATCAAAAGCAGCCAGCAGCCCGCCTTCGGTATCGCCATACTCAAGGTGAATCTCCGCCAGGTTTGCTAAGGCGAGTGCGGTTTCGTAGAGATTGCCCACCTTTTTCTCCGCTTCCCAGAGCCGGCGAGTGTAGACTAACGCTTTGTCCAGACGACCTACTCTCCAATACGCCACCCCCAGATTACCGTAAACGCGTGTTAAATCAGGGTTATCGGCAAGATCAGCATATTTGACGGCAAGCTGGTAAAGTTCAACAGCCTTTTCATAATTGCCCATTTCGCTGTACGCAGTTCCGACAACGTTGAATAGGACATGTGTCAGTTTCGGCGCTGCATGGGCACAGGGTTCGAGCAATGCCATAGCCCAACGCAATTTTGCTTCCCATAATCCCCGTATGGTGAAGTACCGTTCAATATGCACAATCAAACTGATGAGATGGAGACAAGTTAATCGGTCGTCAGCAACTCCCCTATCCAATAGACTATCCACAGCGTTCACTATATTGGGTAATTCGGTGTCCAGTTGGGCAAGGGACTCACGAGATTGTCTTGCTTGCAGTTGGGGGGAGAGCGACATGGCAAAATCGTTCATCGCACCAATGAGTGATTTATACCGTGCGTCCAACAATGTGCCTATCTCTGTATCAATTTCCATCTGCTTCAGCCCTACATAACTGTCAGCAAAATCCGACAGTCCTGTTATGCCGACTGCTCCTCCATTTTCCTATGATTAGAGATGAAAGTCATGCTTATAAACAGGAGAACAGTAAAAATGGACGACCAACATCTCTTCAAATTCTACGCCCGCCTGACAACTCGCCAGCAGCAGGTACTCCAACTTGCCAGTGCAGGGATGACAAACAAGGAAATCGCACAGCGGTTGTATATTGCCCCAAGTGTCGTTGCTGGACACTTAAGCATTATTTATAGCGAATTAGGCACACTGGAATTTTTCGCACAGGCACAACCTAACCGCTATACACTGATGCTGACTTTCCCTTCGTTTTTTGCACGCTATCCAGCGTTAAAAGATGACGCTGCTGGTGCAAGTACAGTGGGATGAATTGTGTCCCCATATGCACCAAGTTAAGCAATTTGAGTGATGATTCTGCCTTAATTCATCCCCAAATTCCGTTTCCGAACCGACCTTCTGATAAGAGTTCTCGCTTGAAAGACCCATCTATTGGTCGGGAGAGCGAGAGATAAGGCAGATTTTATTCACCAATTTTTGAAGTGTTAAGGGGAAAAACCCTTAACTTGGTACGTATGAGTGGGATGAATTGTGTCCCATACTCCTACAGCGTTCTCGTTCTCATACGATGTCGAGATTTACAGATCAGCGGTATCCAAAACCAGTTGATACCGCTGACTGCGTGTGTAATGAAAAAGTTGGACATGCCAGTATTTGAAGAACTGCATCCCAATAGCAAAGTTCAGTGACGCAGGAATAGCATTGAACACTTGCAGCGTTGCACCACCACGCCCAATGATCTGTTCCAGTGTATGATAAATTGTATTGACAGGATCGAGCCAATCGCCATGTGGCGAGTCTGCTGGATCATCAACAAGCGTATAATCTGTACCGATTTGATGACCAGTAAAATGAAACATAAAAAATGGGTCGCCGGGTTGGCTGGATTGCAATGCCTGATAAATTTTGCTGATGCTATCCTCGTTACCTGCTTTACCCAAAAATTCCAGATAGACCTGTAACCTTCGGGCAGGATGATTTCTGGCAGCCGTCAAACTCATGTTTGGCGCGGCAATAGCCCGTCCCTTACAGTAAACCGACTCGACAATGGGCAGGCTCACGAGTGAGGGAAGCTGCTTTAATGGAGCGGCTCCTTTGTCACCTAAAGGCTTGTTAGGGTCAAAATCCAGAAAATGGCGGTAACGAAGATTAGATAGTCTGTTGATTAATCCGTCAATTTCATCATTTGAGCAGGTTGAGAGATGAACCGCATTAAGGCTCTCCAACTGGGGGTGAAGCGGATGACCGTCCAGCCACATCGGAATGACTGGCATTGAGCGCATCATTTTCTGGTTCAGTGCTTCCTCAATCTCTTTACCGACAAAGTGCGATCCTGCTGAGTTCTGCGACCAAAGGATGAGGACAGCCGCTGCACCCCGAATTGCCTGCAAAATCTCCATTGGGAAGGGCGCACCAGCCGGGATGTCGTTCTTGTCAATCCAGATTTTGAAGCCTTGTGCTTCTAACTGCCTTTGGATTTTATAAGCACAGGCTTTATCCACGCGGCTGTAGCTAATGAAAATATAGCTCATCGTCTGTTTCTCCTGCAGTTGGCGGAAACGTCATACGGCAGACCATCATCAGTCTGGGCTGGCTTCAAGCGTTCCTGCTGTCCATCACGATTGGTCATAAACCACCGGAAACCCTCGTTATCTGCTGCTTGCCGGTTCGGATCAAGGCGTGGGTAGTGAATAGGTAGATCGCCGTTGCGTTCGGACAACAAGGTGAGCAAGTCTTGAATATTAGTGAGTTGAGCAAAGGGGGTATTGCTGTAAAGACGGCTCATCGCTGTCTGGAAGCGATCAATCAGCTTAAGCCTGTACCTTCTTACATTTTCCTGTTGCTGCTGCTTCTTTTCTTCTTCCGTAGTTTCTACCAGATTGTTTGCCCCATAACGTGTCCCTGGATCGTAGAAATCCAAACCCGTCACCTGAATCTGCACGCTGCCAAAGCCCAAAGGTTTACCATAGCCAATGCGATGATAACCCTGTTGATCGCCTTCATGTAATTCCAGCGTCCATAGGAGTGCGCCGAGTTCGATAGGTTGCAGATTTTCAAACTCAATAGTGAATGTCCAACGGCTATCTGGTTCATACACACCCTGAATAGTCCGATTCTGATCAGATTTTTGATTCTCGCCAACAGTAGCCTCGTCCCTTGTTCTGCTTGCCTCTGTTGTTTTCCAAGGTTTATGATGGCGATATATCTTACGCCCGCGAATTTTCGCCTTTGGCTCATTGTAACCATGCTGACCGTCACGCCGGGCTGTGATGTGTTGTACACCATCTAGGTAGAACTCTAGGGATGTCGGATGTGGTGTGCCGAGGATAGAAAGCGTTAGTTGCGTATCGTTCCTGATTGCGTGAGTGACAGTTGCATTTGAGAATCGCACCCGCCCACGATACGCGACTTCTCTTGTTAAATCATCGTCACCTTCCTGACTGACCCAACCGAACACCCGTGAGGCAAGGCACAATTCGTTGATATTTGTTGGGGGGACAAAATCAGGAAATCCCATTCGCAAAACTGCAAGTGGAGTAACTCTATACGGATGACGCGGTATCAACACTGGAAACAAACCAATTACATCTTTACTGTCTTTTGACGCAAATTGAATGTATACCAAATGTCCATTTTCAAGTTTCCAAGCTTTGTCGGTGACAAACGGACTTACATCTAGTTGCGCCTGCGATTGAGCGCTTTTCTTGATGGATTCACTGCGTTTTTGATAGTCTGCAATCAGTGAATGATACGCTTTTTGAACCTCGTCTGTAACAAACAGTGGTGTGCTATCATCTAAGTTGCCGTAGAAAAAACGGTCATTCTTCTTAGTTTCTATATTTCTACCTGTAGCGTAGACAAAACCTGCCTTCGCGTTGTTTCCTGGATTGTTTTTACTAATCCTTTCGACAAAAAACGATGGAATTTTTTTACCGTTTGGTAGTTCGATCATCACCTTATCAAGTATGGCAAAGCATTTTTCCCCGTGTCGGCATTCTTGAGGAACGATTTGGTCGAATTTATCCAAGAGGATCTTTGCAGCTTTTAATTCATGAACAACCATTTGTCCGTCTTCATTGGAGATGATTCCAGGTCGTAAGCCAAGAGCAAAGCTAGTATCTGCACGATAATAGTACGGCTCATCTCCTGAAAACACACTAAACGTCGAATTCGTCGCCGCCTCGAACACGCTGCGAATCGACCCACGCAGGGAGGATGCCGGGATCATGTCCTGCCCATTCACATTGAAGAAGCGGTAGGTTTTGTGACCGTTCTGCTCAGAGACGATTTCGCTATCGCTCACGAACACCGGTGTTTTTGCTGTCATCGTGCAGGTGATGCGTCCGCTGAGTCCGGTGTAGCGGTCATGAGGCGAAGGTGGGCAGCGCCAGAGCAGATGCAGATCGGCGGTATCTTCAGAAAGTGGCGGTAGTTTTTGCGGCACAGACAGTGGACGAACAAAGTTATATGGGTTCAAAAAACGTGCCATTATTGACTCTCCTGCGGCTGATGTTCTGCGAGGGCATATGTCCAGTAAGCGACGGTTTCATGGGTGCTGGCATCAAGGACACGGCAGGCGCGAATCTCAACGCGCTCTACTGGTTCGGGAAACGGATAAGTCAACTGTGCTTTGCCCACCCGATTTTCCTGCCAGTGTTGATGCCCAGAATCATCCTGTCTCCAGTACGCCCCCCACAGGAGTGAGCGCTCATCTTCGTCGCTGACACTGAGTGGTTTAGGGTAAGGGGTCCCATCGGTCAATTTAAGCTGGTTGAAAACGCCGTCATAGCCGACAAAACGCCAGAAGACTCGATCTTCGTCCCGACGGACGAGTAAGTCGCCGCCTGAACCGAAAGTATGTAGACGTAAGATTGTCCAATGCTCCTCTGGGCTGTATTGGTCTGTGGGTATAAATTTGATGCCTTTGTCCGCCGTTTCAAGCATGAGATAAGGCATAGTCTCATCAGATAACTTCAGCGCTGCGAAAATATTTCCCTGCCCACCATAGAGAACAATTTGGTCATTTGAGGAGGTCATGAATTGCCGTTTCCTTCCGGTAAAGCTGCGTGATGGGTGTGTTCCAGTAGGGATCATGGGATTGTGTGTGCGGAACGGCTACTTCATAGTCCTCCAATATGACATTCCACGCTTCTAACCAGCCCGTTTGAACGATTTCATCCCAGCGGGTAGATATAACATTCAGGAAGAAGGTGTTTCCATCTGCTGGTAAGTTGTTGAGCGGCGCAGCTTCAGGATAAGCATAGCCGAGCGCCAATTTCAGATTTTCCAGAAGCACATCTCCGAAGCCTTTTGCTGCACCGAAACCAACAGGCACACGCCCATCAATCATGTCTTTCAGTACGTAGAGCAGCCAGCCGATTTCCCAATTCTGCGGCGCTTCCAGATGCAGGCGGCATTGAAAACGCGGCTTCCACAGTGCATACGCATCAAATTTCGCGCCACCTGCCGCGCCGCCAGTGAAGCGGTCAATGGCGACGAAATCGAGTTTTTTCCAGTTTGGTTCGCCTACTAAGGTCGCATCCTCTACCGCTAAACGACTGCCCCAATCCACACTGCCGAAAAGCTGTTCAGCCAAGTCGTAACTCTCAACATCGGTGCGTCTGTCGGGCGCTTGCTGCCGGATACGGGCTACACCGGACTCAATCCCATCCTGTTTATCACCCCGTGTCACAAAGGGGTTTGGTGAGGGACAACGGTTAAGAAAGTCATCTTCGTTATCCACGCGAAGATTGACCAGTGTCCGGGCAATACGCTCTGCTTGGCTGCGAATCGCACCACGTAGACTGGCACCCGGTAGGAACAGCAGAGATTTATGGTCGTACCCTTCGGCTGTTGCCTGTGTGGTATCGTTTGTCAGGAAAAAGCCCTGCGCTTGCAGGTCAAAGTCGATGGTGAGCCAAGATTGGACGCTGCTGGGAACAGGTGAATAACTGCCATGATAGGTCCGATCAGGTGTCGTGATGGTATATGGAGTAGGATTATTCTGCTCACTATTCCGGCGCAAAAACGCCATCAATCCTGATGGATTGTTCAGCAAAAATTCAGTTCTCTCAACTTTTTCGAGCGAAAGCACACCCGTACCCCGGCTTTTATTCCCGCCGAAGCTCAGCCGACCTTCCTGCCATTCATACAGCGCGAGATTCAGCAGATAGCGATCAACTTCATCAGCGTCTTCGAGTTCCAGCACAATGTCAAACTTTGCTCTTGCCGGAATCGTCTCAAAGTCAAATTTCGCGGAGGCTGCTCGTGCTGCTGCTCCCGTTGTGCGGTCAATGCCTACACCATCCCGAATGTGCGTTTGTGGTGGCTCTATGGTCGCATCATGGACGATGAGACGAGAAGCCCGTCCGTTGAGCCGTTCGAGTTCTTCAGGTGAAGTGAACTCAGAGCGAATTTCGTTCAATGGGCGAATATCGCCCATCAGATGGCAGATGATGCAGGCACAAGCAGCAGGTTTGTCATTCTCTTCTTTCTCCGTGCCGCTCAGAGCATCACAAATATGTCGTGGAACCAAGCGAGTCATTGCAGGCGCGAGGCGCGTTAAGTGGCTGCGTATCGCCCCGGCGATGCTCGTTCCTGGCAGCACTAACTGCCCCTGTGCATCTCGGCGGAACAGGCTGTCGCTCACATCATTCGCACCTACCGTTGTTCCAACGTGCAGCGCCGTTTTAGTTTGTACGCTCAGGTAGTAGATATTTTTGTTGTTGGGCATCAGGCTTTCTCCTGGTTATTCATCAGTGCCTCTGCAAGCAGAATAATGGCTTTACGCTGGCGTTCACCTTCATTTTTCGCCTGCTTCAGTAACTCAACAATGATTAAAGCAGCCTTTTTGTACTCCTCATAGGAAGACTTCTCTGGCTTCGGTGATGGCTCTAGTAAACCAAATCACTAAGGGTGAGGGTTGATTGGGTAATTCTAGCGTGCAATAACGCGCAACCACTCCTCACTTTCACCAAATCACGATACTAGTTCAAACACTTTAGCTGGTTCGGCATGGGTGGAATGCTCTAAAAGCTGTCGTGCCAGACTTCTGCAAACAGGCTCCGATGCTATGCCCTGAATTCTGGCATTGACTTTCTTTTTCCACCGCTGAGTGAAAGCTTCGTGTGTTTCTATGTGTGTTTCTGACGTGTCATTTACCTCATCCAACAGTTTTTGAGGAATAGGAATAGGTTTGCCAAATCCTGACCACTGTCTAGTATGCGCGGGGTGATTGAAGATCACACGCCCAAATCCCTCACCGCGTCGTAAGCCAATGCCTTCTGTTTCCAGGTGTTTCAGCACATCGGTGGATGGGCGCTTGCCGTTTGCAAAAACAAGTCGAGCGGTAGAACCAGCAACCAGCGCTTTATCCCGCCAGCGGGGCAGCCCAGAGCGGGCATCGAAGCTTTCGACGAATTTTGTCCGCACGACTTGGGCAGGGCGCTTATCGTAATTCAGTACATCTTGCTTATTGGCATCAGGTGACTCAATATGAATTTCTTTTGGTTGCATCCCGAAAACTTCTGTGAGCCATTGTGCCGCAGGTTCGCTGTCACGGTTATTGTGGGAGTCAGTAGGGGTTTCACTGAACTTGCCATAAAACCGCCCCCAGGTGTCCTGTACGATGATATCTGTCGCCAGTGTGATAAAGAGTTCATTCGCTGGTGTCGCTTTGAGACGTTCCTCAAGCGGGGCGTGAATCCATGCTGGCGGGTCATTTTCTGCCATCGGAACGATAACAGCCTTAACCTGCCCATAGCTGCGATTGCGCCCTTTGCCTATCCGCAGTTCAAAGGGCTTATCAATATTAACGCGCAGAAGTTCGCCTATATTTTGCCAGTCATCATCGGCAAGGTAGAGTTCGCCAGTGTAATAGCGTCCGGCGGGAATAGCTTCATAGGTATATAGGTCGCCGTCAGAAGCACGCTTGAGATCAGGGTTGATGCGGACATGTGGGTGAGGTTCTGTGTGATAGCTGGCTCTTTGAAAACCCTCTTGCAGCCGTCCCCAACCGCTGAAGGCTTTGTGTTCACTGAGGTTTTGAAATACTGAGGTGAAAGTATCCTGCGAAGTCGCAACCTGCTGTAATCCCATCGGGAGTTGTACTACGGGTATTCCGATCCCATCGCTTACTTCCAGAGGATTCAGGTGGCTGAATCTCAACCCGCCCAGTATGAACAGCCACTTGAACATATCATATTTGGTTAGATCCTTGGCTTGCAGATCCCCCGGTTGAGCCTTCTCAGCAAACGCCCCACGCAGGGTCGAACCGGGAATAGCAATCTGCCCTTGATAGACGTTGCCCGCCTCTGGTTTTTCCGCGATGATGACCGGACGTTCGGTGTAAAGTATGATGCGGTAGCGATGAGAAGCGTTATGACGCGAAGCGATTTTGAGCGAAACTTCCTCGGCTATCAGGGACTTCCAACTATTGGTAATTTGATGCGTTCCCTCACAATGACGATTCTCAAAACTCTTAAGAACTTCCCCATGAAGGGTCTGATCGCCCAATGAAATAACGCATCTGCCATTCCCGCGCCGCCGCCGTCCACCGACCCGTTCAATATAAGCTGCCGCCGCTACCAACCATTCTACTTCTTCAAGGGCTTTGTCATTGGCTACCGTACCGGTCGCAGAGAAAGTGAAAACCTCAGCCGCACCCAACTCACGTTTAAAATACTTATTATCTTCAGCGCGGCGATAACGCGGATCAACCCGTAACCCCGTCGCAACCACGCTTTCTCGTGTGTTTTTTGTCTGCGCCGCACCGAATTGCCAGTGGCTGTCGCGCCCCGGAGCGCCAAGAATGCCTGTGACCTCGTTAGTATCTTCTCTCAGATTAAGTGCCAGATCATACAGGGCATCACGGAACACACCCTTGAGCGTTGTTCCGCTGATAATGGGTTTACCCTGTGGATCGCGTTCAATGACAGCATCTGCCTTGCCATCTGCGCCAAAACCAGCATTGATATGCCAATCGCTCTCGAAGGTTAGAGTAAATTTAAGTTCTAACTGCATATCAGCGTTCCTCCGTCAGGTATTCATCCCGCTGTCTGTTCATGTCATAGCAGAAATCCCATAATTTGAGTAGTTCACGCAAACGAGATGAGTCGGAAAGCGCTGCTTGCAGAGCATCAGCATATTCAAGACGTGGGTAAAGCTGGCTGACTCGCTCAACAATCGCGGCGGTATCTTGTTGCTGATTGAGTGCCGCCTCTATCTGATGCAAAATGCGGGATGGCAAACCTCGCAACGCGAAGCGATGATCTACAAAATATCCTGCCTCCTCAAAGGTATGAGATTGTGGTTCCATACGGTTACTCACAACCACCGCATCGCTGCCTACAACAAAATCCACAATCAGGCAAGAGCGATTGACTTCTTTAGCCTTGCGTTTGGCTTTACTCAGCAACTCATGGGCATACTGATAGGCGGTTCGGTAGGGATAACTCGCTTTGCAGATAACCACTGCTACGCCAGTTGTGGCATTTGCGTCTTCATTTAGCAAATCCATCAAACGCAATTGAGCAGACATGCCTTCCTGGTAGGCTTGACTGAACTCTATAGCGACATCAATCGCCCAGGGTGCTGGCATCAATACGAACAGATCATCGCCGCCGCTGATGAGTGGCAGCACCGGAAATCGCATCTGACCATTTCTATGCGTTTCAGCACAAATTCCTTCTACGGCATGAAGGAGTGCATCTGATGTGATTTCACCTATCTTGCTGGACAGATCGCTCAGTTGCTCTGATGAGCAGGCATTGAAAATTGCTCCCATGCCATTACCATCCGAAACCATATATGCTACATACTGGCGTGGGTCGAACCGGGCATAAGTATCTGCTTCAGTTGGATTATCTAATTTCCCAAGATTATTGTGCCGGGTACTTTGCTGCATCCACTCTATGAAGCTATCTAAAAGGCGAATAACTGCATTTTCATCACCCTTCTGGAGGGTTGTTTGTCCCATATAGCGAGGGCGTTCATCAGGAAAACGCAGTTGACCGTTTGGTAGCAATCCACCGGGACGCTCATAGGCAACGGCTAATTCCTCACCGGAAGACGCGCAGATGGCATGGTAAGGAGAATGCCAAACAGACTCAGGATCGCTGCCTTGTAGTTTTGCACGACGTAATTCGGCATTGCCGCGTTTAATGACATCGCTATCGGAGGAGTACGGTACGGAGGTGATCGTGATTGAGCCGCCGATATTTTGCTCGAACTTTTGACGTAAATCCGAGATCACGATATCAATTTCTGATTCATCAACAACAATGCGAAAACTGCCACCCGCGCTGGAAAGCGCCTGATTG
>CALMZT010000357.1 GCA_937870805.1 uncultured Chloroflexota bacterium | reverse complement strand
GGTATCGTGACGGCGGTAGTCGGACAGTGCGACATCACGCTCGATCAGCGTCACCTCAACGCCGACTCGCTGGCGAAAATGCTGCAAGAAGCGAAGGACGCCAGCGAACGTTTTGCGGCAGAGGAAAAAGTCAGCGTGGAATGGACTCGCATCTGGCAAATCCACCCCATTCCCTTTGACCCGCAGTTGATCGAATTTTGCGACGAAGCGATCCGCGAGACCGTTAGCGTGGTGCATCGCCTGCCTAGCGGACCACTGCATGACGCGGCAGAAGTGGCGCGCGCGGGCGTGCCAACGATCATGCTGTTTGTGCAAAGTCTGCGCGGCTTATCACACGCCAAAGAAGAAGACACGAAGGAAGAACACCTTTTGCTGTGCGTCGAGGCCCTTGACCGCCTGGCATCCAAGACCATCGCCTGGGTCGCCGCCCAATAAAACCATTGTAGGGGCGCACCTATGTGTGCGCCCTTGCCCTCCTAACAACGACTAATGACAAACGACCAACAACCAACAATCAACAACGAATAACTAACGACTAATAGCTAACGACTAACGACTACCTATGGACTTCATCTTTGGTACGCTGGCAACCGACGAACTCAAACTGATACACCATCGTGTGCTGCGGCGTGGCGTGCAGCATAATCACGACCTCTCTCCGCGCGACCCACGCCCCGGCGATGCGGTGACGCTGACCGTGCGCGTCGGACAGGATGTGATTGCCGATCACGTCACGGTCTATTACACCACCGATGGGAGTTTCCCTGCTGGCAAGCGTGGCACAGCGCTCAATGGGCACGTTTTGCCTCTCACGCGCGTTGATTACGTGTGGGATACATTGGCGTGGGGCTATATCGCCGTGTGGCAAGGCGCGCTGCCGCCACAACCCAATGACGTTTTCGTGCGCTATCGTATCGGCGCATGGTCAACGGCGGGCGAGGGCGAGATTTTTGCCGATTATCCCGAATTCAAAGCGACCACCGAACGCGCCGCCGCCGCCTTTTTTAAGGGCGAACCCGTGCCGAAAGATATTCCACCGACGTTCGCGCGCGTCGATACCTTTAACTTCCATGTCGATAATCATCAGCCGCCGCAGTGGGCGAAAGACGCCGTGATCTATCAGATTTTCGTAGACCGTTTTTACCCCGGCGACGGGCGCGAATGGCTGCCCGCGAAAGACCTGATGGACTTTCACGGCGGGACGCTGTGGGGTGTACGTGATAAGCTCAACTATCTCACGGATCTCGGCATCACCTGTATCTGGCTGACGCCGATCTTCCCCGGACCGACCCATCACGGCTACGACGCGACTGATTATTTGAGCGTCGAACCGCGATATGGCGGTGACGAGGCGCTGCACGCGCTGGTCGAAGCGGCGCACGCACGCGGTATCCGTATTTTGCTCGATCTGGCGGCGAGTCATCTTTCCAATCAGCATCCGTATTTCGTTGAGGCGCTGGAAAACCTCAGAAGTCCCTATCGTGAGTATTTCTCGTTCGACGACAAAGACCCGATTGGCTATCGTACCTTCTTCGGCGTGCCTTCCATGCCCTCAATCAACCTCCAGAGTCCCGTTGCGCGTGCGTGGATGTGCGATGTCGCAAAGTATTGGCTGCGGGAATTCGATGTGGATGGCTATCGACTTGACCATGCTAACGGACCCGGACCTGATTTCTGGACAGAGTTCCAGGCGGCGTGCAAATCCGTGAAACCGGATTGTTTAACCTTTGGCGCAGTGGTGGAAACGCCGGATATACTGCGCGCCTATGTCGGGCGTTTGGATGGCTTGCTCGATTTCCAGATCGAAGACGCGCTGCGCAAAACCTACGCCTTTGGCACAATGAGCGAGAAGGAATTTGAACATTTTGTCGAGCGTCATTATGTCTATTTCCCCAGCGAGTTTGTCATGCCGACGTTTTTAGACAATCATGATATGGATCGTTTTTTGTTCGTCGCACAGGGCAATAAGGAAGCCCTGCGTCGTGCTGCTGCCGCGCAGATGCGCTTGCCACAACCGCCGATCATCTACTACGGTACAGAAGTGGGCTTGAGCCAGCGTGATGGCAAAGGCACATTCGGCTTAGAAGTCAGCCGCCTACCGATGCTGTGGGGCGAGGCGCAGGATCATTCACTGCTGTCCTATTATAAAGGGCTGATCTTCGCCCGCCGCTCAGCATTCTAGAATCACTCATGTAGGGGAGCACCAACGTGTGCTCCCAAAATTTCCAAATGACCAACCGCCAACATTTCACATCGCATTAAAGTGTCAATCGAAACTCAAATGCGCCCCTCTTTGTGCTATCCTAAAAGCTGAGCG
>CALMZT010000356.1 GCA_937870805.1 uncultured Chloroflexota bacterium | reverse complement strand
GGGTGAAGTGTATGGCGTTTCGGGTTTCGACATTATGGAAGCCAATGGACTGACAGAAGAAACCGCCACCAATCTGCAAATCGGTCAAGAGTTGATTATCCCATTGGAAGGCTGTACGCTGTCGGTAGAGGACATTGCAACGGCGACGCCCACCGATGAACCGACGACGCGGGCACAAGCAGCGTCGGATGATGAAGAAACGCCGGAAGCCACGTCGGATGTTACGCCGACGCCGAGCATGACACCTACTGTGACCCTCGCGCCGACAGCGGCAAACGCAGCCGTCACCATTACCAATATCATCGGTCCCGGCGATGTGACGGCAGAAGGCATCGAAATCCGTAACGATGGCGCGCTGGTCGATCTCAGCGGCTGGACGCTGACGGACGCTGAAGGCAACGTCTTCACGTTCCCGGAACAACGTCTATTTACCGGAGGGCTGGTGACGGTGTACACGCGCGTAGGCACAAACACCTCGATTGCCCTGTTCTGGAATCGTAACTCGGCAGTTTGGGGCACAAATGATGTTGCTACGCTGCGCGATGAGGACGGCGTGGTACAGTCCACGTTCCGTGTGCAGAATGCGCGCAGTTTGCCGTAAAACAAGGCAACTACTCCGTTGCAAACAGCCTCTTTTCGATAGGGCAAGTCATGACTTGCCCCTACAACAAACCATCTTTGCTTACCAGAGGACAAGGCAACTGATCAACAGGCAAAAACAGGTCATTGTTTGAATATACTAACGGGTCAAGATGCTGCTCTTTAACTTAAGAATACGGAGAACAGGATTGTAGGGGCAGACCAATGTGTCTGCCATGTATCGGGCGCACACGCAGGTGCGCCCCTACACGGGAATTCCGTCTTTAATCGTTCAACTGCATTAGAACCTATCTGAATATTCGTTTTTTGTCCCTCAGGGGGCACACGCAGGTGCGCCCCTACGAAGTAAGGGTGATTGAATTTTCAGACGGATTCTTATCTTGCCCTTTTTCGTGCTTAACAGTTTCCGTAATAGACATTAATTGTGAAAAATAGTACAATCAAACCAACAACCTTACCAGTTTCCCGCGAGGTATGCTTCACATGGACAAATGGGAATCGAAAGTCGAAGAAGCGATTCGTCAAGCGCTCAATGATGGACGCGCCGCCGCTTTGCCGGGCGCAGGCAAACCCTTATCATTAGATGATGACCCGAACACGCCCGACGACATGCGCGTTGCCTACAAGATCATGCGCGATAATAATGTCGAACCCGATTGGATTACGGCTGGAAAAGAATTAGAAGAGAAGCAGCGCAAACTGCTGGCAGAACTCAAACGCGGCTTTGAAGGCTATCGCGGCGCATTAGGGGATGTGATGCGTATTACCGATGCGACACGCGCCGCTGAACGTCGCCAGAACGCCGATGCTGCGTGGGCACGTCTGCATCGCACACTTTCGGCAGCCTTCGATGCCTACAACAAACAAATTGTGACTTATAACCTCAAGCTGCCGTCGGGCATTCCCCACAAGGCGCATCTCAACTTGCAGCGTGAGCTTGATCGGCTCAACCAACGCTAGAAGTCATTTCAAAATTGGTTTTTAGGCGGGGCGACACATTGGTCGCCCCCTACGAGTCTGAATTTTAAATAGGTTCTAACCAAACAAGGGACGCGACACTTGTCACGTCCCTTCGTTTACTTTCACTTCAATAACCTTACGGCTGCTGATTCTGTTCCGGCTGTTGCTCGGCGGTGGGCTTCGCGCCTTCCTGCATTCCCTTGCGGAAGTTGGAAACGGCTTGTCCGAGTTCGCCGCCGATCTTCGACACGCGCCCGATGCCAAACAGCAGCACCACAATCACCAGAATAATCAGTAGTTCTCCGCCACCAAAATTAGGCATTTGATCCTCCCGTCGCTACGACGGCTGATTGATTTACTGCGTTCTATTATAGCACGCATAAATCGAAGTTTATTAAAATTACGTAAATTGACCGCATTTGGATTTATGCAGTTCGCTTAACAATGTTAGAATAAAGATGAACTTCGGGAGAATGATACCAGAAAGCGTGAAGACGTGCAGCAAGGACGTAAACTCGGCAAATACGAAATTAAAGATTTACTCGGACAGGGAGGCATGGCGACGGTGTATCGCGCCTACCAACCGGAGATAGATCGCCTTGTCGCCGTCAAAGTGCTGCCGCCACATCCCGCAATGGACCCTACATTTGTCGAACGTTTTCGCCAGGAGGCGCGCACGATTGCCCGCTTGCAGCATCCGCATATCCTGCCTGTGTACGACTATGGCACGGAAGATGACATCCTGTATCTGGTCATGGCGTATGTCGATGGGGGTTCGCTCAGCGAAATGATTAAAGAAGGAGCGATGTCGCTGCGGCAGGTCGAAAAAATCCTGCGCGAGATCGCCGGCGCTCTGGACTATGCACATCGACAGGGTATCACACACCGCGACATCAAACCCGCCAATGTGCTGATGCCCACGCCGGCCTGGCCGATGCTGGCCGATTTCGGGATCGCCAAGCTCATGAACGATAACAAAGAGCGGCTGACCGGAGTGAACCAGATCATCGGCACGGCGGCGT
>CALMZT010000355.1 GCA_937870805.1 uncultured Chloroflexota bacterium | reverse complement strand
GCTCTCGGAAGCCATTTACTTAGCCATGACGCTCGGCGTATTCTATTTCGCCACGCGGCGGCGCTGGGTGTGGGCGGCGCTGTGCGGCATTTTTGCCACGCTGGCGCGTTCGCAGGGCGTACTGCTGCTGCCCATCGCCGCGCTGCGTGCCACGTTATCGCTCAACACGTCGCTCATCAGGTAGGCGATGCGCGGGTCAACCACCTGTGTGCCCAAGCCTGTACGATTGATCGTGTTTTCGGTCAGATTGCCACGCGGACAGCTATTTTCGTACTGATACACGATATTCTCGTTGTTATCGACAATGCACAGAATCGATGTGGTATCGACAAAGACGCCTTGATTAGCGTATACCGCATAGCCGCGCGACAGTTCCAGCAGGCTGAGTTCGCCGCCGCCGAGTGTCAGCGAAATTCCGTAGCGGCTGGCGTCTGTGCCAAAGCTGGTCATGCCGAGACGGTTGGCGAAGTTCAGCCAGTAATCAACGCCCACGAGCCGCATCGTTTGCAGCGCCGGAATGTTGTAGCTGTTGGCGAGTGCCGGGCGCAACGACATCGGTCCGTGATAGGTGCCATCGTAGTTGCGCGGCGGCGTGCCTTCAGGATATTCGGGACGCATGAGCGTCGGCGTATCCCAGATGACGCTGCCGGGTGAAATCACGCCTGCTTCCAGCGCTGCCGAGTACGTGAAAATCTTCATGGTGCTGCCCGGCTGCCGCAGTGACGTGGTGACGTTCACGCGCCCATCAATGGCGTCGTTGTAGTAATCGACGCTGCCAACCATGCCGAGGATTTGCCCGGTTGTCGGCTGGATGATAATCACCGCGCCGTTGGTGACGTTGTTGCCTGATAAGCGTGCCACCTGCTGCGCCATCGCCTGCTGCGCCATGTCATTGACGCCCATGTCCAACGTTGTGTAGACGTGATAGCCACCTGCCGCGATGACCTGTGGGTCGAAGCCGAGACTGCCCATCAAATCAAGTAAATCGTTTTGCGCATAGACCGTAAAGTGCGGCGCGCGCAGCGACACATTAGTCGTAGGGTTATAGGTCAAGCCGGCTTCCAACGCCGCGTTACGTTCGGCGTCGGGGATGAAGCCTTCCGTCACCATACGATCAAGCACCGTGCGCCAGCGTATATCGACAGCAGCTTGCACGTCCGGGTCAGGATTCAGGGGGTCATATTCAGCGGGGAACTGCGGCAGACCCGCCAGCAATGCCGCTTCTCCCAGCGTCAGTTCGTTGACCGATTTGCCAAACAGCACCTGCGCGGCGGCTTCTGCGCCATACGCCAGGTTGCCGTAGTAAATCTCGTTGAGGTACATCGTCAGGATTTCTTCTTTGGAACGCTGCCCATTCAGTGCCAGCGCCAGCACAATTTCCTCAAATTTACGGGTAAAACTGCGCTCAGAGCGATAGGCATAGTCAAACAGCACATTACGCACCAACTGCTGCGTGATCGTACTGGCACCCGACGAGCCGCTGACAATTCCAAAGTATTGCAGCCCCGCGCGGATATTGGCTTCAACTTCGATACCCGGATTCGTCCAGAAGGTGTCGTCTTCAATCGCCACTGTCGCGTCGATCAGATACTGGGGGAAATCGCTGTACGAGACGTTGCTGCGCCGTCCTTCATTGAACTGCTCGTACAACAGTGTGCCGTTGCGGTCATAGAAAAACGTGCTCTGGAAATTGGTGTAATTATCCAGCGTTGCCAGGCGTTCACGCGCCAGCGTATCGACGCGGTTGTACGCCCACGCGCTGAGCGTGGTCGAAATGCAGAAGAAGCCGCCGCAGAAACTCAGGAACAAGCCGACAAAGGCATACACGCAGCCTGAGGGCAGCCCCATGATCTTCTTGCGCCGCCCTTTCACGCCGTTCCTGCGCTTGGGCTGCTGTTGTACCGCCGCGCCATGCTGCATGGTCGCGTTCGGTGGCTGTGGTGGTAGATTGCCCTGCTGCTGCGCGGGGATGACATTCGGCGGCGCTTGATAAGGGTTATAACTGCGCTGCTGCTGTGTATACGCTGTGTTCGACGCGCTCGGCTGCGAAGGCATTTGCACCTTCGGATTGCGCATCGTTTGATCGGGGCGTGGATAAAAGTCCGGGTTCGGGTCTAAGCCACCGCTGCCGGAAAGCGTGCGATTGTTCGGTGACGGCTGTGGCGGCTCGTTGTAAATCGGCATCGTCGGCATGTTATGCGGCTGAAACTTTTTGCCACCCGGCGCAGGGTCGTCAATCGGCGGCATGTCGTCCGTCTCGTCTTCATCGTAGGTCGTGGCAGCGCCATCCGCCATCGGCAGATGAAACGGTACGTCGTCGTCCGTCGGCGTTTGTGATAAGCTGTTCGGCATCGTGCGTTCCAGCGGAGAGGCAGTATCCGATGCCAGAAGTTCGTCTGACAGCATGGTTTCCGGGTCAGACGATTCATCCTCTGGCAAATGGTCTAAGTCGCGTTCATCGGGCATAGCAAAGTGCTCCAGGAATCCAATAATAACCCCTTCATTGTAGCAGACTTACGTAGAAAGTTTATCTGATGAAACCCACGCGAAGGGTACGACTGGCTGACGCTCAAACGTCGCTTATGAGGCAGGCGAATTCGATGCTGATAAAAAGCTCATATGGCGAGTCGATGAGGCTGTATTTCTTATAAACTTCTAAAACAACGACAATTGTTATGTGTAGGGGCGTACCAACGTGTACGCCCGCTATCTTCTTCGGGGAGTTGGTTCTTCCAGTTACTCACTGACTGATGTTACGCAGGTGTAGCTCGAACAAGGGGTTTAAACCCCTTGTTCATAGGCTCAGGGTGCATAACGTCAGTTACTCAAATAGCTGGTTGATAGGCACTTCAAAGCCGGGAACAAGATCACCGCCGCTTAACACCTGTTCTCCGATCAAGACAATAGGTTCAGCGTTGGGTTTATGCACGGCAATCGTGCGACTTTGCAGATATACCACCCATACAACGTGAACGCCGTCACTCAAGTATTTTTTGATTTTCTTCTCTACATCCTTAAACTTGTCGGTAGGTGAAACAACTTCCAGGACAATATCGGGCACAATACTCAGCGGTTCGGATTCATAATCGGGATTTTCTGCCATATAAGCCTGCAAACGGTCTGCGCGAATAAACATCACATCCGGGACACGTGAACCCTTTACCCATTTGGTTTTGCCGCGTTGGCTCGGCAGAATGAATGGGGTTTCTGAATATACAGTATCTGCATCTTGTGTCTTTCTCAATAATTCAGCAAAATGATTGACAAATCGTGCATGACCAAACTTTACTGGATGCAAGGGAATCACCTTTCCATCGATAAATTCAAATGGTCCCTCTTTTTCGTAGCGGTACATAAAGTCTGGCAATGATAACATCCTGGTGTTTGTGCTCACCATAACAATTTCCTTTCCCTTTAAGCCTATTATATGTGATTCATCTCCCAACGTTGAGCCTACAATCCCCGCTATCCCTGTTGCTATACTAGCGTAAAATCTCATCAAGGAGCGTAGGGGCGTACCAATGTGTACGCCCTTGCAATAATCATTATGTCCCAAGCGAAATCATGGCTCCGCCGCATCGACTCGCGCATCTGGCTCATTCTCTTTGGCGCAGGCTTCGGCATTTTGTTGGCGTTTCTCATTCGCCCGCTGCTGCCTGTAATTGTCTCCAATCGTTATGTGTTCACCGAATACGACGGCGACACCTTCCGCCACCAGCCGGGACAGGTGCGCCCGCCTGCCGAAAATCGCGTGCTGGAAGACCTCTATCGTCAGAGTGATGCCAACGGTTTTCGCCTGCCTGCCATGACTGCCGACTTCTATCCCATCATCGCCATTGGTGACTCCTTCACGGATGGCGGGCAAATCCCCTGGGTGGATGTGCTGGCAAGCCGCTTGAATATCCCCGTGCAAAATCTCGGCTGGAGTGGCTTCGGACCGTTATAATACGAAGAATTTATGCGCCAGTTCGGCATCGCGCCACAAGGACAAACGCGCCAATGGGTGTTGATCGCCTACTTTGAAGGCAACGATTT
>CALMZT010000354.1 GCA_937870805.1 uncultured Chloroflexota bacterium | reverse complement strand
CTGAGTCGTTTGTTTTGGTTGACAACTACTCTACCTCAAAAGCCCTACATCCCTTCATTTTTGGCGAAGGTATTGGATGAGACGATATTGGGATTGTTGGCGGTGCGTCCACAGCACGGTTATCAACTGCTGGCGGCATTTCATGATCCCGATCAATTGGGCGAGGTGTGGCATTTGAGCACCAGCCAGCTTTACGCTGTGTTGAAGCGTTTGGAGACTCACGGGCTGATTGTTGGGCGTGAGATTGCTTCGCCCGATGCGCCAGTACGCACCGAGTACAGTTTGACCGAAGCGGGGCGCAGCCGTTTGCACCTATGGTTGAATGCAGAGCCTTATGCCAGCGTGCGGCGCGTGCGTGTAGAGTTTTTGAGCCGCCTGTACATGGCGCGGGCGTTGGGTTTGCCTGTGCAGCCGTTGGTCGAACGTCAGCGTAACGTTTGCCAGCGCCTGCGAGACGAGATACAGGCAAATATCGAGCTTCGTCATGAAATTGGCGGACTAGCGCTGAAGTTATTTTTGGCGCAGATCGACGTGATTTTGCAATGGCTTGACACGATAGGAGACCGTCATGCTTAAAAGAGTCGCCGTGTTGATGGTTGTTTTGCTGTTGGGGCTGCAAGGAGTCCGCGCGCAGCAAACGCTGACGGTGTTCGCGGCGGCATCGCTGACGGATGCGTTTACCGAAATTGAAGGCGCATTTGAGGCGGCAAATTCGGGCGTGGACGTGGTTTATAACTTTGGCAGTTCGTCAACCTTAGCAACGCAGATTGTCGAGGGTGCGCCGGGTGACGTGTTCGCCAGCGCCAACAGCCGACAGATGCGGGTTGTGCGCGATGCCGAACTGTTAGCGGGAAGTCCGCGCACGTTTGTTAAAAATCGGCTGGTGTTGATCGTGCCTGCGGATAATCCTGCGAACATTCAAGGCTTAGGAGATTTGGATCATCCCGGCGTGCGGCTGGTGTTGGCTGCGCCTGATGTGCCTGTGCGAGATTACACCGATACGATGTTGGAACGGATGGCGGCTAGTCCGCTATACGGTGAAGAATATCGGACGGCGGTACTGGCAAATGTGGTTTCTGAAGAAGATAACGTGCGGCAAGTCGTGGCAAAGGTTTTGCTAGGCGAAGCAGACGCGGGCATCGTCTATGTGTCTGATGTGACGCCCGATGCCTCGACACAGGTGATCGCCTTCCCGATTCCTGATGCGCTCAATACGATTGCGACGTATCCGATTGGCATCCTCAGCAGCAGCGCCAATGCAGAATTAGCGCAAGTATTCATTGATTATCTGTTATCAGATGAAGGGCAGGATACGCTGGTGCGCTGGAATTTCATTTCGGTGCGTATCCCTGAAGTGCCAAACACCGTTGCGTTGGTGGATGATGGCAGCTTGCACGTCGGCGGGCAGGTGTTGAATCCGCTGGCATTGACCTCCGACGACCTGCGAAACAATTACGCCGCTTACACCGTCGATGTGACGTACCTCAGCGGCGAAGAAACCGTCACGGCGACATTTACGGGCGCGCTGCTGTGGGATATTATCAGCGCCGCGCAGGTGAATTTAAACGCCGACCTGCGCAACGATCAGCTGAGTATGTTTATTGTCGCTTCTGCGCCGGATAACTATCAGGCGGTGATCGCGTGGGGCGAGATTGATCCTGAATTTGGCAATCAGCAGATTTTGGTGGCATATGAGCAAGATGGCGCGCCGTTGGATGCGCTGCGGTTAGTTGTGCCTGCTGATGCGCGTGGTGGGCGCTATGTGAATCAGTTGGTGAGTTTGGAAGTTCGGGATGCGCCGCCGATTAGCCAGTAGTGTTATGCCGCGTTTGACCTCACACGCTAGCCCTTTAGAAAGATAGGTAATTTAGGAAGTGAAGTTGAGCGTTCGCCAAAACCTCACCCCCTTGCCCCCTCTCCCCTTTAAAAAGACTGTGGAATATGGGATTCTACGCACGTGGAGAGGGGGAATCACGTTCGCGTAGCGAGATGTTTTACGGGAAAATAGGCTTAAGTTTGGTGTATTTCAGGGTGTTGCTGCGCTTGGCAGTTAAAAACCTACCCTAGATAACAAATGCAAAGATGGGACGCTGTATACGGTGAATGGTTTCGCTTGTCGAGGCAAAAGCGTTTGAGGTGGCGCACGGGAACGATTGTGCTGGCGGTGGTTGGCACGATCTCGCTGCTGTTTTTGGGATTGCCACTGTTGGCGCTGCTGCTGCGCGGGTTCACGACATTTGATTTTGCGCGCATTCCCGCGTCGGGTATTCCTAACGCTGTCGCGTTGAGTTTGATCACGACGCTGCTGACGGTTGGTTTCACGCTGCTGTTCGGTACACCGCTGGC
>CALMZT010000353.1 GCA_937870805.1 uncultured Chloroflexota bacterium | reverse complement strand
CCTTGCCGTTGGTGATCACGAGGTCGGCCGGCTGCACGGTCTGCTGAGGTGCGCCGGCAAGGGTCCTGGCCGAGAGCGCCAGCCCCAGGACGGCGGCGGCGAGCGAACCGGTGGCGAACACACTGCGAAGGGAAGGCGTCATTCGTCGCTCCACGGAGATCGGGTCCGGCGCCTATTGTATTAGAGCGGAAAGAGCCGGTCGAAGTTCCCGCCGAGAATCAGGGCCCGGTCCTCGTCGCGGACGCCGGCCTCCCGCATCGCCGTCACCTGCGCGTCGTGGACCGGCTTCTGCCAGCCGCGCGGGAAGAACGACGAATCGGTCCCGAAGATCAGGCGCGACGCGCCGACGACGGCGAGCGCCTGGCGGAACACCGCGTCGAGCGTGAGGCCCGGGTGGTACTTCATCCAGCCGTTCGAGCTCGACGTGTCGAGATGGATGGTCGGACACTGGTCGGCGGCCATCAGCGCCTCGCGGAACATCCCCGCGCCGAAGTGCGGGATGATCACCGGCACCTGCGGGAAGCTCGAGGCCACCGCCGCCAGCGCGAGCGGATCGCCGAGCCGCAGGTCGAAGCGCGACGCCAGCCCCAGCTTCGCCCGGACGCCGATCGTCAGCACGCCGCAGTGGGCGAACACCGCCGCCCCGTGGCGCGCGGCCGCCTCGAACACCTTCACGACCCGCTCATCGTCGAGGCGGTAGCGGTGCATCGCCGGGAAGAGGCAGACGCACCGCAGCCCGAGCTCGGCGAGGCCGCGTTCGAGGTGGTCCGCGGCGTCCGGGGCGGCCGGGTTGAACATGAAGAAGCCGACGAAGCGCGCCGGGTGGAAGCGGACGTCGGCGCATGGCGCACGATCCGCATTGAATAAGGGGTCGGCGAGATTCCTGGGCTAAGGCGGACTCTGCTTGGAACGGGTCTGGGGGCGCATCGTGAACGACAGGCTTACGCGGCGACAATTGATCGCGGGCGCAGAAACGCTGCTCAAGCGTCTGCGCGCTGAAGGCGTAAAAATCGTCATCGTCACCAACAACACGGTTGAAGAACAGCACGCCAAGCTGCGCCACTTAGGGATTACGTCGCTGATTGATGTGCTGGTGATTTCAGAAGAAGTAGGCATCGCCAAGCCGCATCCCAGGATTTTCGAGGCGGCACTTGAGCGCGTGGGCTGCCAGTGTCACGAAGTCGTGATGGTGGGTGATTCGTGGGCAAACGACGTTTTGGGCGCGCAAGGGGTTGGCATCCGCACGATATGGCTCAACCGCTTCGGTGAACCTTGTCCTGATAAGCGTATGACGATGGAGATTAACGCTTTGGAGCCTATAGAGACGCTGATGGAACTGCTGATGAACGGGGGCAGCACATAAGGGCGCAAGCTCTTGCGCCCTACAAAAGTTGTTTTAGTCCGTCTATCCCTTAGTTCGCGCTCACTAACGCTTCAAGGTGTGCAGCTAAGAATTCTGCTGCACTCATTGGTGCGTGTTCGGTGAGTTCCGCCAGATCATGACTGACGCGACTAAAGAAACCCTGCGCAATGCCTACATCAAACGACACATAGGCTTCGGCAAGTGAGCGCGGCAGCCCGGCTTGTACCATGTAACCGATGATGGTCTCTGCTGTGGCAGGCACATAATTGACCTGCGTGCCTGTAAGCTGTGTTGCAATTTGCGCGAGTTCGCCCTGTGAATAGGCGACAGGACCCGTAATATCCAGCGTCCTCTGCCCTGTAAACGCTGACGCGAGGGCTGCCGCTGCTGCGCGGGCACAGTCTTCGCGTGTGACGTAGGCGGCTTTGCCATCGCCTGCTGCGCTGGTCAACACACCGGTCTTGAGTGCCTGACCCAATGTGAATAGCAGCCCATCCGCATAAATGTTATTGCGCAGCACTGTCCAGCCTAAACTGCTTTGTGCCAGCGCCTGTTCTGTGCCGTAATGATCGGGCGCAAGCACTACGGGCGTTCCTGCTTCGGGATTGGTCAGCGACGTATAAACGACATGGGAGACACCCGCTTTTTCGGCAGCTTGCACCGCATTCACATGCTGCTTCAGCCTACGCCCTGATTCTCCTACTACGTCGGTGCTGATGATGAGCACACGATCAGCGCCTGTGAACGCTGCGATCAAATTCTCAGGCACATCAAAATCGCCCTGCCGCACGAGCACGCCGCGCTGCGCAAAGTCTGCCAATTTTTCGGGATGGCGCGTGACCGCCATCACCTGTCCCGATTGCGACTCCAATAGCAGTTCCAGTACGCGCCGACCTAAATGACCAGACGCGCCTGTGACCAACAGTGTTGGGTTTGACATGAGATTTCCTTTCTTGCTAAGATACAATAGTCACTATAAGAGAGCAACTATCGAATCGCAAGAAGGCACTTCAAAGTGGGGTACTTACTTTATGGAAACTATCGTCTTGGAACCGAATGTCTACGATATGAACTGCCCCACGCGGAAGGTATTGGATCGCATCGCAGACAAATGGACGGCGCTGGTGATCGGGCTGCTGGAAAATGAGCCGAAGCGTTTTTCGGAGCTTCAACGGCAGATCGAAGGGATTTCGCAAAAGATGCTGACGCAAACCTTACGCACACTTGAGCGTGACGGCTTGGTGTACCGAACGATTTACGCCGAAGTGCCGCCGCGCGTGGAATATAAACTCACGCCGCTAGGTAAAACGCTGTGCGCGCCGATTGCCGCTATCCGTGATTGGGCAGAAGCCAACATTAACGAAGTCAACGCTGCGCAAGCGATTTACGATCAACGCCAGATGGAAAGCGTTTAATTCAATTTACATCCGCGCGAAGTGGATGAACCCCTGGATTTCTTCCTGCGTCAAGTCACGACCTGGCGTGATAACCAAGTAGCTGTCGAGCCACAGGGTTTGCGCATCCAGTATTTTATCGCGCGTGACTACGATGTCGGCGGCGCGGCGCTTCAGCTCACGGATGATGTCCTGACCGGGGAGTTCGCCGGGCACATCGACAAACATGTAAACGTAATCTTCGTGAATGTCGAGCGCCTTGATGTCCCAACTGGCTTTACCTAACTGCCAGCGTAAGCCGCTTGCCAGCGCTTGCATTGTCCCTACGCTCAGTGCCTGTTCAACGTCGCGCAGCAACCAGAGACAGGTATACGCCGTCATCGTGCCCGTATATTTGACAGGCGCGACTTCTTCAACCTGTTCCGGCGCTTCCTCAACAACATCCGTCTCGATCACCTCTTCGACAAGCGCTTCCGGCACAGCACTCAATGCATCTACCAACCGCTGCCCCTGACGACGAATGGCATTCAACGGCAGCGCACCGCCGAAGATCATCGTCAACGTGTAATCGCCTTCCGTGCGGCGAGAATACAGCATGTAGTCTTTGCCGCTGCTGGGCAAGGTCTTGAAGCGGATGCGCGCCTCATTGGGATTGGCGTGCCAGTCGTTCGAGACGGCTTCGCGCAGCGCTTCCACTTCTTCGCGGGGCAAAGTCCCGGCGTAAGCGACGATTTTGTAATTCTTCGCCAGCAGCGTAGCTTCTGCCGCCAGTTCCAGCGATGCCTGCGTCAGCCGCAGCGCCAGCTTGGCAATTTCGGGGTCAGTTGATTCTTCATCCAAGCCCTGCGGCACATGCGGAATTTCAACATCATCTGGCAGCAGATCAAACGCCGCTAACTTTTCAAAATCGGCGGCAAGTTCGCGGATTTCTTCGGCGCTGAACGGGCGCGTGTAGGAGTGTTCCTCAGGCTCATCAGGTATTTCAAGATCGCGCGGCTGTTCCGGCAGTGTCGGCGGCTGTTCCATTTCCATCTTTGTGGCTTCAATAGGCTGTGACGGCTGCGTACCGCTTGTCCCATATTCCAGCGGCTCGTCGTCCTCTTCGATTTCGGATAAGAAGTCCGGCTCGTCAATGCTGATATTGCTTTCCGAAAGCTGCTTCTGGACGTTGGTCAACACCATACTCAGCGGCGTCGTTTCGTCCAGCGCCGTCTCCAGGATGAACTGCGCGGGGATGTTTTCAGTCGTCTCCGGTTCAGGGAATGCTTCGCCGGGCGTAGCAGGCATCATTTCCGTCGGAATTTCGGGCAAGCGCGGCGTAGGCGGCGGTGGCGTGCGCTTCGCCAACGGACGCGACTTGTTGAGCAGTGACACCACTTCACGGTAGTTCTGTTCGCTGACACCTGCACGCAGATCATGCACTGTGCCGCTGTCCTCAAATGCAGGCATCGGCGGTTCTTCAGCCGCCAAACGCTGGAACGTCGAAGGGGTTTTGACTTCTGGCGTCGTCCTGGAGTCGGGCACGACAATTTCCAGCGGCTTGTCTTCTTTTGGAGCGGGCAGTGTCGCTTTTGGCGCGGGCGGCATTTCAGGCAGCACCGACGGCGCGGGACGTGTCGGGCCAAGGCTGCTGTCGTCAGGCTTGCGTGCAACCCGCGCTAATGCATCCTCCAACAGCGGAATCAGTTGGCGCGCCGTGACAGGCACATCAACGCTGCCTTGAGCACCCATTTGCCTCAACAGCATATCAGGCTGGCGCGGACTGACGATAATCGCCAGATTGCGCTGCACCGCGCGCAGCAGCTTCACCAATTCCACGCCGCCTAAAGGCGTTAAGTTCAGGTCAATGAGCGCCACGTCTTGCGGGTGATAGCGCAGATAATCCACCGCCGTGTCGGCAGACGTAAAGGGGTGAACATCATAAGCCCCGTTGCGCTCAAGTGCCTGCTTGAGGCTGACCACAAAGTCTAAACGTGGATGAATAATCAACACATGGATTGGCATGTGCCCAAAATAGTCCTTACAACATCAGTTCGATTCGTCTTTAATTAACGCTCAGAAATGGTTTCTTCGCAAGCGCAGTAGGAGGTTTCTCAATATCAATCATTAGCAATCGGTGAGAAAGCGGAGTTTGAGGCGCAAATGCTATAAAAAGTAGGGGCACGGCGCATCGTACCCCCAAGAAAAAGATCGTTAATTTGTCACTGTCACGACGAACGAGTTGGTGTTGTTCGCCTCAAAACTCTCTGTCACGTTATTGCCACTGTCGGCGCGCACGTTGAGCGTGTACGTGCCCGCGCCCGTGAAGGTCAGCGGCGTCGGCAGGGTGATACTTTCGCCCGCATTCAGCGAAGAAATTGCCGCAAGGTTCGTCACCGTATTACCCGGCAGAACAGTGAGCGTGCTGCTAAATGTTCCTGTCGCGCTGCCGCCTGTGTTGGTGATGACAATGGTGTATGTCGATGTGACACTGCCACCTGAACGCTGCAACGTCTCTGCGCCCGTGATCGAGGCGACGACCAGATCTGGTGGAACGCGCGTAGAAGTCGGCTGTGCTGGAATGGGCGTAGAAGTTAACACAACAGGCGTTGACGATGGAATCACTATCTGCGTTGGATTCCCGGAATTGGCAACCACTGGAACACTGGTGCAAATGCCCAGCGCCGTCACGACGGTAGCGCTCAACCACGCGCTGCCATTGCCTTCGCGCACCTGCCACCACTGGTTATCAGAAGTACGCCCGGTAATCGCGGTGATGGTGCCCGCTGGCAATACACGAATCGGCGTCGTCTGTGTACTCGGCGCAGGACGCAAATTCGCGCCCGCTGCCCCGCTGATACACGCGCTGCATACCGTCGCTGAAACGTTCAAGCAGGGGTTCGCAGGTACTCCACCCGTACCGCCGCTGGTGCCGCCTGTACTGCTTGCGCCGGGCAACCGTGTGGCAGTTGCTGCTGCGCCCACCGTGATCTGTGTGGTTGCGGGTTCGCTCTGCGTACCATCGAGGCGCGAGGCGACCACTTCCAGCGTGACCACGCCCACCGTGCGCGGCGTAAAGTCTAGCTGTACCGTGCGGTTGGTTTCACCCGCCGACGATGCCGAAGAGAAGGTATCCGCCACCTGCCCGTTCGCGCTGAGATTGACGCGCGTCACGCCGACGGTATCGGTCACGGCGGCGGTGAGGATTACCTGTTGGTTCAACCCGACGCTCTGCCCCGGCGTGACGGAGACAATGGTCACCTGTGGTCTGCCCTGTGTCTGCGGCGTCACCTGTGAGGGGCGCTGCGTCGGGGGTTCACCGGCGAGGTTGCACGCGGTAAACGCCCACAACATAATCAAGATCAAAAATGCGATTCGATAGCGCATAGTAGTCCTTTGAAGATTACAGCGAATATTCAGCTTATAGACGCATTGTATCATTCACCAGTTCCTACGACAATCAAAAAAGGCGAACCGTTCGTTCGCCCTTAGCAATAGC
>CALMZT010000352.1 GCA_937870805.1 uncultured Chloroflexota bacterium | reverse complement strand
AACGCTGGACTTCGTGGCAGATCGCAGCACCGTCAAGCAGGGGCGCTATACACCGGGTACCCATTTGCCCATCCACTCGCCTGAACATTTGCTAACCGCGATGCCAGATTACGTGCTGCTGCTGACATGGAATTTCGCGGACGAGATTTTGCAACAGCAGGCAGCCTATCGCGCACGCGGCGGCAAGTTTATTATCCCGATTCCCGAAATCAGGGTTGTATAGGGCAAGGTTCCCCTCTCAAGCATCAAAATAAGGCTAATGGATTGATAGGTACTCAAAGCGCATTCCTGAAAACCGATAGGATGTACGCAGGTTTTCTGTCCACTTCAGTGGACGTGGCACTTCGGCAGCCGGAGACTTCAGTCTCTGGCGCTGACAACCGAAGCGTTAAGACCTATCTTGATGCCTGAGAGGTTCCCCTCGCCCTACGATCATCAGCGCACGACATCACCAGAGATGGCGTCTACCACAAGCAGCGGCAAACCTTCGACATCTAAGATCGACCACTGCGCGCTGTCTTCGTCTACCGCTTGCAGCAGCAGAACAAGGGTTTCTACCTCGTCCGTTCTACCACTCTCCGCGTATGTTTCCAGCAGGTCGTCGCTGTCAACCACTAGTGACGCGCGATCCAGCGCAAAGACTTCGGTGACTCCCAGCGGCGGAATTCCTGCCTGACGCTGGACTGTTCCGTCGGGAAGCACGAGGTAAATCACGACGCTTTGGTCCGCCGCATCATAAAAATCGAATGACCAACCCGCGCTGGGACTGCCATAGCTAGAAATCCACACTCTATTTCCTAATTGACCGGCAATTTGCCCGATCAACTGGTCATAAGCGGTCAAGGCGCTGAGATTTGCGCCAAGCTGCATATCAACGGTGACAATTTCCAACGTTTCGGGCGTGCTTTCGGGAGTCACATCAAAAGACGGCAAGACGACAGGAGCGCCCGCCGTTGCTTCCACCATCTCCCGAATCGTCAGCAGGTGAAGGGTGATGCCGCCTTCGGTTGAAGCAACCACGCCAGCGACATATACCTGCTTATCGACCAGCGTCTCTGCCATTGGCGCGGGAATATTAATCCGCAAACTGCTGCCTTCGTCGTTGGTCACTATCACCGCTTCACCTTCAACGGTGAGGATGCCGATCATCGACACTGTATCGCCAACGGCGGCGGCTGACAAATCGCTATCGCCCATTAGTGCTACCGCATCGGTTGTCGGCGGCGGTGTGAAATTCGGCGCGATCAGCGCGGCTTGGGTAGCGCTCTCAGCATCTGACGGCTGCGAGAACACAGGAGTTTGTGTGGACACAACGGCGCTCGCTTCTCCAGTCGCATCGCTTGCTGCAACGTTCTCCGTTGCGGTCTGTGCTGCTTCTGTTACTTCCGCTGTGGCGCTGGCAATCACGGCTAACGTCGGCAGCGGGGCGCTGTTGCCCTGACACGCGACGCTGGTGAGCGCGACAAGCAGGAGTAAAACCGATAGATAGTGTTTAAAATTCACGAGGAAAATCCTTGAGTAAGCCTCTGTTGAGCCACCATATTGAACAGGGTCGCTCAACCCTTTACAAGGGTAGGTTTTTAATGGTTCTGCTATATATCAATAGAAGTTACGCAGTTGGGTTCACGAACAAGGGGTTTAAACCCCTTGTTCAAGCAC
>CALMZT010000351.1 GCA_937870805.1 uncultured Chloroflexota bacterium | reverse complement strand
AATCAAATTACTCGCATCGACATTGAGATACTGTCCCAAAACCGTGCGTGCGCTGTCCAAAAGTGCATCTGAACGTCGTCCCAAAAATTCGATAGGTCGGCGTTCGAGTTCCAACTGCCAGCGCTGATAAGTCTCAAACACGGGCTTAGGGCAAGCGCCAAAGGAGCCATGATTGAGGAACACAACATCAGGATCAAGCAGAAATTGTGCTTTAAGCGTATTGAAATCGGTCATAGGGTTTTTCATAAAGTGGAGTGAAATTAGAAGGCGCGTATTATAGCTTTAGGCAAGTGGCGCGAATAGGACCAATGAAACGTGGAAATAGGGATGAGCCTGAAGATACGCTACACTAGGTGAAATGAGCAGCCAATCATCGCTAACACAATGCCTATCCAATTAACTCCACAACCAGAAGATTTTATTTGGGCAAGCGGCATCGAGGACACCTTTGTTCCTCAAACACGTCCCGGTCATCGCGCGCTCGATGAATATCAACTCATCGGTCATTATCAACATTGGCGTGAGGATCTTGCCCTATGCCGCGAAATTGGTATCAAGGCGCTGCGCTGGGGTGTGCCCTGGTATCGAGTTGAACCCTTTCCGGGCGAATTTGACTGGCGCTGGACAGATCAGGTCATCCCATACCTTGTCGAAGAGCTGGGTATCACGCCTATCATTGACCTCATGCACTACGGCTGCCCCTACTGGCTCTATCAAGAGTTTGCCAATCCAGACTACCCGCAGCGCGTGGCGGATTATGCGGCGGCATTTGCTGCGCGCTATGCTCATCTCGTGCGCTGGTACACACCGCTCAATGAGCCTCACATCAATGCGGTCTGGTGCGGCTATCGTGCCCTGTGGCCGCCCTACTTAAGAGGGGACAAAGGCTATCTGCGCATCATGTTGCAGCTTGTGAAAGGCATTCTCCGCACCGTTGCAGCGCTGAAGAGTGTTGACCCGTCGGCAGTGATGGTGCATGTTGAGGCGACAGGCATTAACCGTGCCGGTCATCCTGATTTAGAGGCACACGCTATTCGTGAGCAAACGCGCGGTTTTCTGAGCTACGATCTTCTAACAGGGAAGTTTACTGCGGATCATCTGTTATATAACTGGCTGCTCAGTAATGGAATATCGCCAGCAGCCTTAGACAACATCACCCGAAGCGCGATTTCGATAGAAGTGATGGGACTCAATTTTTATCCCCAATGGTCAACACGCATTATCCAACATGATCGTCAGGGGCGTCCCGTTTATCGCGTCGCTGATAAAGCAGGCACAGGCTTCACCTCCCTCGTTGAAAGTTATCACCAACGCTATGGTGTGCCGCTGTTCATCACCGAAACGAGTGCGCGCGGCTCAGCGAAAGTCCGTTCTCAATGGCTGAGGGACTCGCTTGCCGCCGTGAAAGACATGCGCAGCCGCAGCATCCCTATTTACGGTTACACCTGGTTTCCCATGTTTACGATGGTGAACTGGCAGTATCGTACAGGGCGCGCACCGCTGCGGAAATACCTGTTAGATCTCGGTTTTTACAGCCTTAGCCAAGCTGAAGACGCGCCACGCTGGAAAGCGACCTCGCTCATTAATCAGTGGCAGCATCATATCACTGATCCTACTGAGTCTATCGGAACGTTATCCTTGTGATTTTAGTCGAATGCTCCCTGCAACAACCAATCTAACTTTATTGAAAGTTTCAAATTTCAAAAATGGTACTTGCCATTTAAATGATTCTATGACCATAATAGAGAACCGCTGTGACCCTTAAAAAACTTCATCGTTGAGTTCCTTCGGAGTATCTTCCTTTGCAGACAACTTACAATCTACAACATGCCGTTGTGCCTAACCGGCTCATTGGGCTGTGGCGCATGATTAAGGGCTATCAACTCACTTACATCGGTGCAGTTCTAACCCTGACTGTTGCGGCAGCAGCAAAAACCATGACATTCCTTCTAGTGCGCTTCTTTATAGACGAAGTGCTGCTAGGTTCTCAAATTTCGCAACTACTGCCCTGGATTGCAGTGGGCTTCGTCGTGCTGGCGGCTGTCGAAGGCGGCTTTACTTATCTGAGCGGACGTTTTGCAGCGCAAACCGCTGAAGGCGCGTCACGCCATCTGCGCAACTATCTTTTCGATCACCTCCAGCGGATGACGTTCGCTTATCATGACCGGATGAAGACTGGAGAGCTTATTCAGCGCTGTACGTCAGATGTGAACGCCATCAACCGCTTTTTTGCAGAGCAAGCGATTGGGTTGGGGCGTATTCTGCTGCTGTTTTTTGTCAATTTCGCCGCGATTGTCGCGCTCAACGTGCAGCTTGCTTTGCTATCAGTAATTGTCGTTCCGGTAATCGTCGTTGTGTCTATTTTCTTCTTCAAGAAAGTGTCCAAGCAGTACGAACTGTTTCAGGAACAGGATGCAAAACTTTCGACCACTTTACAGGAAAACCTGTCAGGTGTGCGAGTAGTGAAAGCATTCGCCCGTCAGGCTTACGAACGTGAGAAGTTTGACACGGATAATCTGGAACGCTATCGCCGCGGCAAGCGAATGCTGGTGATGCACTCGCTGTATTGGCCCATCACTGACATTATCGCCGGAGGTCAAATTCTGGCAGGTTATACCATCGGCGCATTGATGGCAATCAACGGCGAGATTACGCCCGGCACGTACATTGCCTATGTAGGGATGTTGTTCTGGATCATCCAACCCATTCGCAATCTAGGGAGGCTGATTGTGCAAGCCTCTACCGGGTTAGTATCTTATGAGCGTGTCGCAGAGATTATACGTGAGCAGCGTGAGCCATTGACCGAAGGAGAAACGCTTCCACAGGTACGCGGCGAAGTCGTATTCAAGAATGTGACTTTTGAATACGATGCAGACAAAACTGTGCTGCGTAACATCAGCTTCACATGCAAAACAGGTCAAACTGTCGCACTCTTGGGTTCAACAGGTTCAGGCAAAACGACGTTGATGAGCCTGCTGCCTCGCTTTTATGACTACACCGATGGGATGATTACACTGGATGGTGTAGACATTAAAAAGCTGTCACGGGAATTCTTACGCAGCCAGATCGGCATTGTGGAACAGGAGCCATTCCTGTTTTCGCGCACTATCCGTGAGAACATCACCTATGGCGTTGGGCGTAAAGTCTCGGATGCAGAGGTGATTGCAGCAGCGCAAGCCGCCAGTATCCATGATGTAATCCTCAGCTTTCCTGAAGGTTACAACACGCTGGTTGGTGAGCGCGGCGTTACACTTTCAGGTGGTCAAAAGCAGCGTGTGGCGATTGCGCGCACCCTGCTCAAAAATCCGCGCATCCTGATACTGGACGACTCGACATCATCTGTAGACACAGAGACGGAAGCCACGATTCGAGATGCACTTGAACGACTGATGGAAAATCGGACGACTTTTGTGATCGCGCATCGTATCCAGAGCGTCATCAACGCAGACCTGATATTGGTCTTAGACAAAG
>CALMZT010000350.1 GCA_937870805.1 uncultured Chloroflexota bacterium | reverse complement strand
CATTTGCTGCTAAACACACCCTGCGAAGTTTGTCCGGCAGATAACCCTGCGAGACCATGCTGTGCCAGCCAGCGCAGGGGCAGCAGGACAATCACCATACCCACGCCGATCAAAATCACGCCGAGAATGGCTTGGGCTTGTGCGCTTGCTTTTTCAGGGTCGATGTTAAAGGTACAAAAATTCAGCGGTAGCATAAACAGCAGCGCCCCCGCAACGCCCGCCGGAGCGCCGATCAATCCGCCGATCAAGGGATTTTTCCCGAAACTTCGGAAAGCGTACCCCATAAACGCCCCACCGATAACCGCAGCGACAACCATAATCAAAACAACTGTGAGGGATGACATAGCACAATAACCTCAGCTTCAAATCTCATGTGCTGAACAAGGGGATTAATCCCCTTGTTCACTGCGTATAATAATCTCACACGAAAAGAAGGGCACGACACAACATCGCACCCTTCTTTTTTACCTCATCTTACAGACCAAAGCGAACTAGTCAGTGTACAATGAATTGTATGCCTCAAGCTCAGCGTTGGCATCGGAGACTGCTGTTTCTAAGCGTTCTGCCGGATCGCCACCTTGCAGCATCAGGTCTTCCATCGCCTGCGTCACAATATCGCGGGTTTCCACGAACGTGCCGAGCAGCGCGCCGCGTGTCGCTGTTGTAACGGTTGAGTCATTGATTTGATCGAAGGCAACGCGGAAGTTCGGGTTCTCTTCGTACCAACCTTGTTCGGTCAGCAATTCAGCGGCGGAGTTGGTGATAGGGATATAGCCCGTCACTGTGCTTGCCCAGGCTGCGGCGTTTTCAGTGTTGTTCAGGAACTGCATGAACGCCAGCGCGCCATCTTCCACTACCGGGTCCAGCCCGTCAGTCAGCCACAGGCTTGCGCCGCCGATCAGGTTGCCCGTCCAGCCCGTGTCCGCGTTGTAAGGCATACGCGAGGTAACGATTTCGATGCCGTTTTCGCCCGCGATGCGCGTGATGTTGCGGGCGTCCGCGCTGCTGGTGATAACCATCGGCACAGTACCCGTTTCAATTGCCTGTTCCGTCGCACCCCAGTCACGCTGTACGCCGCTGTAGGTGTAGTAGCCCATGTTGTACATGTTCTGCCACCAGGTCGCAACTGCCAAACCAGCTTCACTGTTGAAAACTACTTCAGTCGCGCGTTCGGTACGACCATTGTCATTGTTGGCATAGACGGCGTCTTGCTGTGCCAGCCACTGTTCAAAGAACCAACCATGATTGGGCCAGGTGATGCAGCCAGCGGGAGCAGGGTCTTGTGCCATCACTAACGCGCAAGCAGCTTCGATGTCCTGCCAGGTTGCGGGAATACCTTCCACGCCAGCCGCTTCCAGCATCTCCATATTCATGTACAGAATGGGCGTTGAACTGTTCCAGGGCATTGAGGTGAACACACCGTCGAGGGTGTAGTACGAGCGCACGGGTTCGATGATGTCGTCCAGAACAACGGGTTCGCCGAGAACTTCAGTGCGACCATCAAGCGCGGTTTCAATCGGCTTGAAGTAACCACTGTCACGCGCGAACTGTGTGCCGACTTCAAACCACTGCACGACTGCCGGGGGATTGCCCTGTTCCAGCGCCAGCACCGTCGCATCAAGGATTTCTTCGTAGTTGGCATAGCCGTCTACGACCACGTTATAGTCAGGATGCGCTTCATTGAACGCTGCGGCGACTTCACGGGTCCAATCCAGGCGACCATCTGTGAAGGCAATCCACACACGAACTTCGGTAACATCTTGCGCCAGCGCCGGGAGTGAGGTTAACAGTACCACGACTACCAACAGGCACATCAGAAAAATAGAACGGTTACGCATACTTTCTCCTAAAAAAATTTGCATAGTTCGGAAAGGTAACACCGGGATTTGAAGATAAACCCTGAATGTTAAGAGATTTTCCTCTTAACATTAAACTTTATCAGCAAACATTGGTAGGCTTAGACTTGTGCAAACTATCCAAATGTTAAGAGATCTTTTAGCCCCCGCCTGTCAAAAATAGCACAGTATTACCTTGACCTTCCATCTCGATCACCTGTCGATCAGGAAACTGCGCGAGAATTTGCTGACGAACGTCGTCGCCGCCAAAATTCCACGCCACCACAATATCGCTGTCAAAATACGGGCTGCTGATGGTATTCAACGCTGCTAGCGCGCGCCACGTCAAACGGTTGTCGCCGCCGTCGGGTCCTGTGACCAGCACCAGCACCGGGCGATCACCTTCCCGCCGCGCCTCCACATCTTGCAGAATTTGGCGATTGATCGCGTTAAAACCCCGCAGTGCATCAATACGCGGCGTGCTGTAGCTCACCAGACTGTAAACTAACACCACCATCAGCGCCCCATAAACGACAACGCGCGAAACTAACGTACCTCTCGGTGTTCGTCGTTGTACCCAACGCTGCGTCTCGGTGGTTAAATCTTCCTGTTCTCTGCTCTTTTCTTGCTTTTCCTTTGCGAACGTTGTACTCAACGCTGCGCCTTGACGGTTCAATATTTTCTGAGCCATCTTCACGCCATTCCTTGCCAGCCACGCCAGCGGCAGCGCGCTCAACA
>CALMZT010000349.1 GCA_937870805.1 uncultured Chloroflexota bacterium | reverse complement strand
TGAACACGCTCACGGCAGATGATGTTACGATTGTGCCACTGTTCACCGCGCAAGGCTACTTCACACGCTCGGTTATCCCTTCGGAAATGAGACTTGAGGGACCAATCACTACACGCGATGAACGAACCTTGCGCTATACACGCACGCTTGGCGAACATCCATTTTTGCATCAGGTCGTGCGCCGGCGCATAGAAGCTGCGCTTCAGTTTAGCCACACTTCTCCGCACAATGTCGGCGTGGCGCTGATCGGGCACGGCACGAAGCGCAACCCAACAAGCCGCGCCGCAACCGAAGCGCAGGCACAAATGCTGCGCGACTTGCAGCTTGTCGCTGAAGTCACAGCGGTCTATTTGGATGACACTCCATCCATCCCTGAAGCATATGATTTACTGAACACACCAACCATCATCGCTGTGCCGAACTTCCTCGCGCTCGGCTCACACACTACGATAGATGTACCCGAAGCGTTGGGACTGGATGCAGGGAAAACCGCAGGGCGAGTACGTGGAAGAAACGTTTACTATACAGACCCCATCGGCGTTGATGACTCGCTCAGTCAGGTGATTCTGGAGTTGGCAAGCGAAGCAGGCGCACAGCTTCACCCCTCGACAAAAGCCTCAACATGGGATCACTTTCCATCGGCGGGACGTGACGAACTCATCAGCGCAGTTCATCGACAGCATGAGATGCGCTTCGGGCAATTGATTTTGACGCCTACTGAAGTACGCACAGAAGGGCAGTGCCCAACGATCATTCTGTCGCCTTCTGTGCTGCGCGATTACGTGCGGACGTTTCCGCTGTTTCGCACACTAGCAACGTCGGCAGACATACCCTGCGGCTGGCATGTGCCGCTTCACAAACCTGAAATGCTGCACGCTGTTGTCGAGACAGTCTATCCCGGCGCGGTTGCGGATTGGGCAGCACACAGACGGGGTACGTTCAAAGCCCAATCGCTGAACGAAGTAGCGGCGCGACAAAAGGGTATGTTCCGCGCGCTGGCTGATTTCGAGCGTACCGATGAGATCGTCAAGCGGGTATGCGCGGGGTGTGTGCGTCGTCCGACGTGGCATGATGGCACATCACCTGAGAACGCTATCCCCTGTGGTGAGGCGTGCAACATGTGGATGAGTCATGCACTGGAGACAGACGAATGACGCAAATCGGCACTGTGTTTCTGGTGGGCGCGGGTCCCGGCGATCCCGGTTTGATAACGGTCAAGGGTATGGATGCGCTGCGCCGTGCCGATGTCGTCGTGTATGATCGGCTTGCCGCGCCGGAACTGCTGCAAGAGGCGCGCAAAGATGCTGAACTCATTGACGCAGGCAAGCAGCCGCAAAAGCACCGCCTCTCTCAAGAGACAATCAACGAAAGCATCGTACAAAAGGCATTGGAAGGGAAGATGGTCGTGCGACTGAAAGGCGGTGACCCCTTCGTGTTCGGACGCGGCGGCGAGGAAGCGCTGGCGTGCCGCGAGGCAGGTGTGCCCTTCGTGGTCGTGCCGGGTGTGTCGAGTGCCATCGCTGTACCAGCCTATGCGGGCGTGCCTGTGACGCATCGCGGCGTGACGGCAGGGTTCACGGTGTTCAGCGCGCACGAAGACCCCGACGAAGCGGTACAAGTCGATTACGGGGCGTTGGCGCGGGCGGGGACACTAGTGGCGCTGATGGGCGTGGCGCATCTGCAAAAAATCGCCGAGCAGCTGATGGCGGCGGGCATGGATGGCGCGACACCTGCGCTGTGCATTGAATGGGGCACGACGGACAAACAGCGCGTCGTCGAAGGGACATTGGCGACGCTGGCACAGCTTGCTACTGAAGCGAACGTTCAGCCACCAGCGATTACCGTGATCGGCAAGGTTGTGGAACTGCGCAGTGTGTTGAACTGGTTTGGGGCATCATCTCCCTGAGATGCCTGTTTAACAGGGAATAACAGACTAATGTTTTGTTATGCGCAATGAAAACAAGCATTATCTTTAGTGGAAGGGTAATTTTTCAAACCTCAAACAAACCTGAACGTTAAATGTAAGCCAAAAGAGCAGTGAGATTACAGGGCTGGCTGGATGTTGAGGGTTACGTGGTTTGTTTAAGGCTCTGTACATGGTCATGAACTCCAAAAGAACCAGATTTCCACAGCCTAGCACAAAAAGCACTCCATTTGGGTTTCATTTGACACTTTAATGCAAAGTGTAATGTTGTTGCTATGCTTGTACTACGGCTTTGCGCTCTGTTTGGATAGAACGATAGCACTGCCGCAAATCTTCCTCCAGTTTCGCCCAATCGGATTCGGGATTGGTTGAGGTGCGGCTGGTAATGAGATCAACCTTGTTATTCGCCTCGACGCGCAGTTCCGCCGATGGGCGCGCTTGCTCTCGTGAGATGCCGAATGTTTCGCTATGTAAATTTGTCAGGATATTGATGAATTCGGTTTTGTCTGGTGTGCCCGATAGACGGCGATGGACTTGCCAGTATTGTTCCTCCAGCACCGCTACACGGGCGGTGTCGAACGTTAAACCAGAATAACGCTGTGCGATGCGATAAAACTTTTCCAGCCAGTTAGTCACACGCTTGCGATCATGGTCCTTGGGTACCCAGTCGACGGATGCGCGCACGACATAATAGGCTGCCAGCAGCGAAACCGGGAAAGGGATGCGAAACTGCTCTTGATTCAATCTCACCAACAGACTCAGCAGCTTCAACCATGCGCGTTCATAATACGCACGCCAGCCAGCAGCTTCAAAATAGGCAACACGCTCAGGGTTAAATTCGTAAGCCATTATGCCATCTCCTTAATGCGAATGATCGGTCTGGATTTGCAACTTATTCACTGCGCCAAGAGCGAGACAGGCGGGGCAGGTGGCTTCGTGCCATGCACCGAGCGCTGACTGGAACACTTCGCGCTGTGATGCCTGCGGCATTTGCATACAAATGGTTTGAGTGCACATTCTACAATTTTTTAAGGGGTATACCAAAATCGTGATAACGGCAAGAAAGTCTTCTCATCTCTGATTATTTCCTTTTCCTGATACAACAAATGCCGTAGGCATAATAGTATGGTGGAGGCAATATGGCTACTACCTGATTTCAGAATGCCATAGGCATCACATTATAGTGGGGT
>CALMZT010000348.1 GCA_937870805.1 uncultured Chloroflexota bacterium | reverse complement strand
TCCCGGGTCCCCGGGACGTAGGTGATGTCGATCTCCGGGCGTCCCATCTCCTCGTCGGCGCGTCCGGAGCCGAGGTTCCACACCTTCACGGACTCCTCCACGAGCCGGCGGCCGTCGTAGTCCTCGTCGAACTGGACCTTGACGACGAAGTCGTCGAACTGCATGGGGAGCCATTGGTGGAAGAACCCCTGCGTCCCCTGCGCGAGGTCCTTCATGCGGATGCCCGGCGCCTCGGCCTCGCCCACCGGTCGCACGCCCCACGAGCGGTCGCGCGCACCCTTCCAGCGATCGCGGGTCACCGAGTAGGCGCGGCCCGCGACCTCGAGGTCGCCCTCCCACGTCCCCACCTGCGCGTACCGGGTGACGTCGGAGGTCACGCGGCCGTGCTGGCGGCGGAACGTCTTGGGCTCCTCGATCGCCGGCACCTGACCGGTGAACGTGAGGTCGAACGCGAGCCCCCACTCGTTGGGTTCGCAGACCACCCGCAGCCGCTGGAGGCCCTCGAGCACCTCGACCCAGATCTTGCCGCCGTGCCCTTCAACGACACCTTTGGCAATCGTCAGCCCCAGGCCCGGACCTGCGCCCATGAACTTGTACGTGCCTGTGGAATGTAAACCGGGGTCATACGCGCGGAAAAATTTCTTGAAGATCAGTTCCAGATTCTCTTTAGCAATGCCGACACCGCTGTCTTTAATCGTCACGAGGATGTGCTCGACATCGCCGGGGACTTCGGGGGATTTAAGTTCAGCGCTGATGTCGATACGCCCGCCATCGGGAGTGAACTTGATGGCGTTGACGATGATATTGCGGAACGCCTGCACTAAGCGCTGCATATCCGCCTGAATCGCGGGAAGTCCGCGCAGCCCGCGCGCTGCCAGCGTCAATTTGCGCTGTTTGATGGCGTCGGTCAGCGGCTCAATCGCCATGCGTAGCACCGATTCGGGCGTGGTTTGAGCGAAGCGCAAGTCCATCGCGTTCACGTCCAGTTGGCTCACGTCCAGCATCGCGGCGATAAGTTCTTCCATGCGCTCGGTGGCTTTGCGCAGGTTGTTGATGAGTCCTGTCGTTTGGTCTTGATTGAGCATCCCGCCTTCGTTGAGGGCGTCCATGATGTCAGTGTAGCCGCGAATCTGCGCCAGCGGCGTGCGCAGTTCATGGCTGGCGATGGTGATAAAGTCCGTCTTCACCGAGTCAAGTTTTTCCATCTGATCGTTCGCGTCTTCCAGCACACGATTGAGCGCACGCATACTGGAATTCAGGTGACGCAGGTCAGCGACGAGGCGCGAGTTGCGCAGCGCGACGCCTGTTTGATGAGCCATTGCCATCAACAGTTCGAGGTCGCCGTCATCGAACGCCGTATCGTTGAGCTTGGGTCCACACGCGAGGATGCCGATCAGCATCGTTTCCAGCAGAATCGGCGCGTAGGCACTCATCTGCAAGCTGCCGAAAAACTGCCGTTCGCTCTCATTCCAGCCTTGATACAACGGCGAGAATTCCAGGTCGAACTGCGTCACAGCCGCTTTGTCTCCCGCGAGACGATGATACAGCTTGCTCTCTTTGGAAAGATGACTTTTGACATCTTTCATCTCTGAGAAGCCGCCGCCTTGCATGACTTTGAGTTCAACCGTTTCCGCGCTGGTGTCCGTAATCAGCATGATGCCCGAACGGCGCACACGCATTTCCTTCGTCAGCGTGTCGGTAGCGATATGCACGAGTTGGTCAAGTTCGACAGCTTTAGTCACCTCTTCGCCAAAACGCCGCGTCGCCTGTGCCGGGTCAATTTCGCCGATGCGGAACAGGCGCGCAAACAACCCTTCGATCAACTGGCGTGCGCCGACGTAAAGCACGGCTGCGCTGAGTGCCACCGCCAGCAAAATCAGGATGACTTCGACTTGTCTGTCTAGCATCACAGCGCGCGCGAATAAGCTGATGCCAAAGATCACCGCCGCTGTCAGCGCGACGATGATGCCGATGCGCAGCGTCGTACTGAGCGCCGCGCGCACGTCGAATAAGCGGTAATTGAGATGAGCGTACACGACACCGCCAACGCCCACGAACAGCATCAGGCAGCCGCCCGCCACCAGCGCCAGCGTCCCGCTGATAATCATGACCGCGCCGAGCAGCATTACCGCCGTATCCAGCACCCAGAATAACGCGCGGTTGGCGACTTCTGGCAGCAGCGCACTGTAAAAGTTGTAGAACGCAAAACCCAGCAGTGTGACGCCTGAAAGAATCAGTCCGATCAACATCACAATGCTCAGCGGGTCAATGGCTTCGAGGATATTTGCCAGCCAGCCTTCTTGTCCAATGAGCAGTTCGCCACTGGCGAATGCCGCGCCCGCCGCCGCGCCGAGCCAGATCATCGACAGCGCATACCAGAAGTTGCGCACGCGCTTGGCAGGTTTGCGGCGGCTCATGTCGCTGATGGCGTAGCCTCCGAAAGCCGCTATCGTGCTGACCAGCGCCAACGTCATGAGGAAGCTGCGTCCCAGATTGTTCGTCAGTATCCAGCCTTCGGGCAGTATGTACGTGGCAACCGTTAGCGCCGAAAGCACTACCGTTGCGACGAGCCAAACGCGCCCGGCTTTGATCTGTCGCCCACCGACCAGCGCCCCAATCAGCAGCAGCAGGTGAGCGACCACGATGAACAACGAAACGCCACTCATGAAATCCATATCGCAAAGTCCTCAAAAGAGATCAGTCTGCATCCCTGAGCTACGGGTTACTTTAAAATATAATAAGTGCCTTTTTTCGAGCCGACTTTCATCAAAATATTGCGCTCTACCAAATCGTTGAGGTCGAGGCGCAGCGTTTCCGCCGAGACGCCGGGGCACAGCGCGCGGTATTCGCGGTTGGTGATTAAGCCGTTATCGCGGATGTATTGCAAGGCGCGTGCCTGACGATGATTGGTGTTGCGCACCCAATCGGGAGGCTGCTGCTGCTGCCGTGCATTGAACAGCGTCACCGCGAAGCTGTAGGGACGCGCGTCAAAGTCCGGTGGCTTGTGTCCAGCTTGCGCCATGACTTCCATCATGCGGTCAATGCCCAAGCCCAATTCTTCAATGTAGCCCCACTGGAACAGCCCGTTGACGATGCGCGGGTTGCGGCTGAAATGCTCATCAACGATGTTTTCAACGGTGATGAACCCCGGCAAACCGCCCGGTGAAATCACCTCAAGCCGATCTGAATACATGCGGATTTCGATACGCCGCCCCTTGAGGCGATAGTCGCGGTGGCTGATGGCGTTGACGATGGCTTCACGCACGGCGAACGGCGGATACTCCAGCTTTTCTTCGCGCTCCAGCCCTTTGACAACGGCGCTCACTGCCATCTCGCTCCAGATCATGTTCCACGCGCCTTCGATGAGACGCGGAGCGGGTCCGGTGATTTCTTCGCGGCGTGAATAGCCTGCCAAGCCATTTTCGCCGCGCGGCGTTGTGCCCACGAACTTGGCGAATACGACGCTGCTTTGCGGCAGCCAATGCTGCGGATACTCGGTGAACAGCAGCACCCCGCTGACCGTCGCTTTGCCGTCGGCGCTCACTGCACCGATCTCACGCAGCAGGTCGTCAATTTTACCGTTGTAAGGGCGTTTGGTACGTTCGGCGCGCTTCGTCAGATATTCATCGATCATCTTGCGGCTGAAGTCGTCTTTGGTGACACCGGGCACGACTTCGGCTTCATAGTCGCCCGTGTTCTTGGCGCTGGCAAGCCGCAAGATTTCCTGCCCACCGAGGGGACGATTTTTCACGCCGCTGCGAATGAGCACTCGCCCATCGCTCATCGCGTGCAGTTCGACGCTGCGCGGCACACGCAGCGCATAGACCATGCCGTCATCGACTTCCAGACGCTCCCAATTGCCGACGACGATGGGGGGATTACACAGCGTATCGGCTTCTTTGAGCGCGGTGTTGAGCGCTTTCACGTCGGGTTCGTCGCTGGTGGGCGTGCCTTCTTCGTTCAAGCCGATGACCAGCGTGCCGCCTTCGGTATTGGCAAAGGCGACCAGCGTTTCGGCAAGTGTCGGCGGCTCGGCTTTCTCAAGAAATGCCAACCGAGGACCGGGACCGGATTTGATGAGGTCTGGGTTCAGCATAGGCGTTTAGTAACCTGCGGGACAAGATGAAGTTGATTTTAACACAGGGGCAACGGTAGCGCATGTCAAATGCCAACACAAGAGGGCAGTGAGTAAAATGTCAGGCGCTGTGCTGCAATGAAGGGCTGATAGCAGAAGTGTGACTCAAATTTTAGCCTGCAAAAACACATTTATCAGAGTAACGTTTGATTAGGTGTCTTGGAAATAAAGCGAACACATGCACGCGAATTTTTGTAATCCAAACCCCTTTCTAACTTCAACGTTAAATGTAAGGCAAAAAAACAGTGAGCGAACAGGAAATTTACTGAGTTATTAGCCATTAGTCGTTAGTCCATAGTCATTAGTTGTTCGCTTGCGGTATGACATGGAGACTCCTTTCTCTAACAGAGAGCATAGCAGAAAAAGGGGCGCATTGGGGTTTCTTTTGACACTTTAATGCGGGGTGTAATGTAAGTGGATAGTTAAATGTTGAAAATCGGGATGATGTATATTAACGTCAATTCGGGACACGGATTTTGACTGAGAGGGCGCAACATGTTGCGCCCCTACAAGTCGACAATCTCGATTTTGTAACCCTAAACCCGAACTCACGTCATTGTACTTCTTAGTTTCCCTTTTTACTTTTCCCTCCTGGCGACTTGGCGAGTATACTAATGTCATGCGACTAAAACGATTACTCAACTTCGCAGGGGATCGCCTGCACACTTTGCCTTTGATGGTGCTGTATCTCACCGATGGCTGCAACAGCCGCTGCGTGACGTGCGACATTTGGCGCAACCCCCGCCGCAATATGTCGATGGAACTGGTGGAAGAACTCGCGGGCACGTTCCACGAGTTGCAAGTGCGCTGGGTGCTGCTCAGCGGTGGCGAGGCGATGCAGCATCCACAGTGGGCGACGATTGCGCGGCGCTTCCGCAGCGAAGGCGCGCACGTCATGCTGCTGACCAATGGCTTGCTGCTGCGGCGGCAGGTTGATGACGTACTCAGCAGCGTCGATGAGGTGATTGTCAGCCTCGACGGCGGCAATGCAGCGACGTATGACGCGATTCGCGGCGTGGATGCCTTCGACCTGATTATGGATGGTATACGGGTGCTGCGTGCAAAGGGTATGCCTGTGACGACGCGCACGACAGTACAGCGCGCCAACTTCCGCGAAATTCCACAGCTTATCGAAGTGGGACTCGCCGCCGATGTGAACGCGCTGAGCTTCCTCGCGGTGGATGTGAGCAACGAGTTCGCGTTTGGCAATCGCTTTGAAAATCACCAGAAAGAAATTGAACCGCCAAGACGCCGCGTTGAGTACAACGTAGATCGCCAAG
>CALMZT010000347.1 GCA_937870805.1 uncultured Chloroflexota bacterium | reverse complement strand
AAGTTGAAGCGTTCATCGCCAGCCAGTAGATTTTCAGATGATTTGACCTAATGACGAATTAGATCAACGGATGACGATATGGCAACAATTAAACAAGTTGCAGATTACGCAGAAGTCTCAGTCGCTACTGTTTCGCGTGTCATTAACAATTCGGGCTATGTGAGTCAGGATTTGCAACAGCGTGTACATCATGCAATGGACGTATTGAACTATCAACCCAGTGCACTTGCTCAGAGTCTGCGCAGCCAGAGGACACAGGTCGTCGGCGTTCTCATCCCTCAGCTTGACCAACCGTTTTTCAGTGCATTGACCTTCAGTATTGAGCAGGCACTGTTTGCGAACGATTATCGGACGCTGATTTGCAGTTCTGAAGAAAATCGTGAAAAAGAAGATGCTTATATTGATATGCTCACCCGCCAACGGGTTGATGGTGTTATCTTTGCTCCGACGGGGAGACAGAGCGCTGATAACGTCAGATATTTGCTAGAGCGTAAAGTTCCTGTGGTGATCGTCGATAGGGATTTAAGTGAAATCCGCGAGGTAAACCGGGTACTCACAGATAATTATCAGGGTGGATACGACGGGATGCGCTACTTGTTGGAGATTGGACACAAGCGTATCGGTATTATTGGCGCTCCAGTGTATAGCGAAGCCATGACTGAGCGTATACGCGGCACACAGCAGGCATTGATCGATTTTGGAGTTGAGCCGACCCATGAGATGCTCATTACGGGGGTACTCCAGCAATTCGAGATGGGGTATGCAGCGGCACGAACCTTGCTTGAAAAATCGCCCCCGCCAACTGCCATTTTCGCGCTGACGGATGTGATGGCTGTTGGGGTTATCCACCTGGCAGCTATGTTGGGTTTGCGACTTCCTGAAGATCTCTCCATTATGGGCTTTGATGATATTCCACTCGCCTCTCATGTCGTGCCTGAATTAACGACAATTGCACAGCCCATTTACCAGATTGGCGAGACAGCCGCCCAACTTCTGGTGAAGCAAATGCAAGATTACAGCACGTCAGTAACAACTGTTGTGCTCAAAGATGAGCTAGTGCTGCGTAAATCTACAGTGTCATACAAAGGACGATAAGTATTCAATGGGCTTGTTATTAGGTATTGATATTGGCACCTCAAGTGTAAAGGCACTGCTGTTCGACCCTGATACTTCTCACACACTGGCTGTTGCCGGACAGGAATATCCTATCCACAAACCGACGCCAGATCGCGCAGAACAGGATGCGGAGGATTGGTGGCGTGCAACTGTGATTGTAATACGCCGAGTCGTTGCAAGTGTCCAGCGAAACGATGTCAGCGCGATTGGCTTCTGCGGGCAGATGCATGGCGGAGTGCTGCTTGATGCTAATCGCCGTCCGGTGCATCCAGCCATCATTTGGGCTGACCAGCGCAGTGGGGAAGTATGCAAAACTTTGATTGAAACAATAGGTGCTGAACGTTTTGCTTCAATCGCGGGAACGCTGCCTGCCGCTGGATTTATGATTGCTACGCTGTCCTGGCTAGCACAGAACGAACCTCACACGCTTGATAAAACACAACAGTTCATTCTTCCTAAAGATTATGTGCGTTTACACATGACTGAGCAGATCGCAACCGATGTGAGTGATGCGGCGGCAACTGCTGCGTTCGATATATCACAGAAACAATGGTCAACGGAGCTTATTCAAGCGGCAGGATTGCCGGAAGCCATTTTCCCACCAGTCTTAGCCTCCAGCGCAATTGCTGGTTATTTAACGACGAAAGCGGCAGATGAGTTGGGTTTAGCCGCCGATATTCCGGTGATTGTCGGATGTGCTGACCAGCCAGCACAGGCGATTGGCAGCGGCTTGATCGCGCCCGGTCTAGCCTCTGTGACAACAGGCAGCGGTGGTCAAGTGAATGTACCCTTGCAGCCGACAAATGGTGTGCCAACTGATGCGCGTTTGCACGTTTTTAATCACGCTGTGCCCGGTATGTACTATGTGTTAGGGGCAATTTTGTCAGCAGGGTTGGCGCTGCGCTGGCTCAGGAATTTGGTGGGTTTGCAAAATGTGCCGGAGGCTTATACCATCCTCAGTGCAGAGGCTGCCACTCTCGCTCCAGGTGCTGACGGGTTAATTTTTCTCCCGTATCTTTCAGGCGAACGTACCCCACATATGGATACTTTCGCGCGTGGGTGTTTTGTGGGACTAAGCTACCATCACGGACGGGCACATCTGGCGCGTGCAGTGATGGAAGGGGTGGCGTTTGCTTTGCGGCAGGCGTTGGAAATCAGCCTGTCGCTAAGTAGACCTGTGGGGAGCATTATTGCGGCGGGTGGCGGGGCTGAAAGTGAGGTTTGGCTGCAAATTCAAACAGACATCTTTGGTTTACCACTCAAAAAGTCGCTGTTATCTGAACAGACGTGTATCGGGGCAGCACTGCTGGCTGGGGTGGGTATCGGCTATTATCGGGATTTTGAGGATGCGTGCAGTCGTGTGATTCGTTATGGGACGCCGACTGAGGTCAATACAGCGCATCAGGCTCGTTATAACGCACTGTACGAGCAATATCTGACACTTTATCCACAACTCCGAAAAAACATGTTTGAGTTGGCGCATCAACGTTGAGGAATTTTAAGCCACTTTTTCTTTGACGCGCTGAGGGTTGTAAATGGACAGCAGTAAACCCAAAGCAATCAAGACGCCGCCGATAATGAGATTAAGGGTTATGGCTTGTCCCAACAGCGCTCCAAGTGCTGCTCCTACAAGGGGCTGCGCGAAGAAGAACAGCGAGGCAACGGAAGCATCGACTAATGCGAATGCCCGATTCCAGAGCCACATCGCTCCTGCTGTCGAGATGACGCCGAGATAGAAGATACCCAAAATCACACCAAAATTGATTTCTCCGATAGGGCGCTGTCCGAGTTCGAGGATAGCAGCAGGAACGGTAAGAAGCAGCCCACCCCAGAAGGCGAGGTAGGTGATAACCAGTGTGTCTAGCTGCGCGCTGACACGGCGCACCAAGACGGAATATAAACCCCATGTGATTGCAGCAACAGCGAAAGAGACGTTTCCGGCAAAGGCTGCCGAGCTAAAATCTGCCTGTGCAAGATCAATGATGACGAGAACGCCGATGGTCGCCAAACCCACGGCGATGAGATGGCGTAACGTCAAACGTTCGCGCAGCAGTAGCGCGGCGAAAAGTAGAATAAATGCAGGTGATGCACTGGTCACCAGCGCGCCGTTGACGGCATTCGACAAGTCCGTTCCAACGAATTGTGCCCCTACACTGATGCCAAAGCCTAAGAAACCAACAACCAGGATTTTGAGGATGTCGCTGCGTGCGGGAAGTTGAGCGTTTGTCTGCTTGAGGAAGATGAACAAAACGGCGATGCCCAATATTAAACGAATGGTGAGTAATGTAAACGGAGGAATCGTGACGAGCACGATATCTGAAACTACGTACATACCGCCCCAAATCGCTGCGGCGGTCAGCCCATAGATTGCTCCGCGTACTGTATTGGACATAGACATTCCTCAGAAAAGTTGTGCAATAACACAGTTGTAAAAATTGCGCATTATTGTTATAAACAAAAGGCGCAAGTATTCTCGTCTTCGCTGCTATTGCGCGAATATGACCTTTAGTAACGAGTGACGAAAAGAGAAGGGAGGATGTTGATCACTTTAACCGTGAACAAACACCAAACGGCTCGTAGAATATCAAATTTGCGCTACTTAATCAATTTAGATGGAGTTGAATGAATGAATACCAAGCGTTTCCTTACTATCGCGCTGCTCGTCGTGTTGGCGCTGGGTCTCAGCACCACGATGACACGTGCGCAAGACCCCGTCGTCATCAAGATCGCATCGCAGTCACCGCTTTCAGGCGGGCAGGCGCTGCTGGGCACGGGTCTGCGCAACGGTACAGAATTGGCGATTGAACAACTGGGCGGTCCACTCGAAGAAATGGGCTTTGAAATCCAGTTCGTGCCCTTCGACGATCAAGCGACCCCTGATGTGGGTGTTGCCAACGCGCAGCAGATTGTTGCTGACCCGGCAATCCTCGCGGTGATCGGTCACTTCAACAGCGGTGTCGCAATCCCGTCGTCTGAAGTCTATGTCCAGAACGACCTCGTGATGGTCTCTCCTGCGAATACGAACCCGAACGTAACAGACCGTGGTTTGGCAACCGTCAACCGCGTCTGCGGACGTGACGACGCGCAGGGCACGACAGGCGCGAATTATGCTGCCTCACTCGAGGGTGTTGAGAGCGTGTACATCCTGCACGACACCACCGCCTATGGTCAGGGTGTTGCGGAATACTTCCGTGATGCGGCTGAAGATCTGGGAATCACCGTTCTGGGCTTTGAAGGCACCGAAGAACGCTCGAACTTTGAGGGCATCATCCAGCCGATTCTGGCGCAGAGTCCCGACCTGATCTACATGGGCGGTATCTATGACCAGATGGGTGTCTTCGTCAATCAGATCGCTGCGGCTGGCTATGAAGGCATCTACATGGGTCCCGATGGTCTGGACTCCCCGGACTACGCAGAACTTGCTGGTGACGCTGCGGTTGGCACCTACTACACATCGGCTGCTGGTCCTGCATCAGTGTTCCCTGCTGCTGAACAGTTGATCGCCGATTACACTGAAGCCTATGGTTCTGCACCCACGCCGTATGTTGCTGAATCCTACGATGCAACTGCTATCGTTCTCGCAGCGATCCAGCGTGCCGCAGAAGCTGCTGGTGGT
>CALMZT010000346.1 GCA_937870805.1 uncultured Chloroflexota bacterium | reverse complement strand
TATCGCCGCGCTCGTCGTTCCGCAAAACAGCGCGCACGCTGCTTGTGGCTGTCAGCCGTTCGGGGGCGACAACGGAAACGCTGCGGGCTGTCGAGAAGTTTCGCGCGGAGGGCAATGGGCGCGTGCTGACGATCTCGTGCTATGGCGATGCGCCGCTTGCGCAGATGGGTGATGTCAATGTCGTGCTGCCCAGCGGTCAAGAGCAGAGCATGGCGCAAACACGCGCCTTCACCGTGCTGCACTTGGCGACAACGGCGTTTGCGGCGCTGTGGGCAAATGATTCGCGGCTGATGGATGAATTGGCGCAGCTGCCCGAAGCTGGACGTCTGCTGTTTGAGCGTCATAGGAACTTAGCGGAACGTTGGGGGCGGGATTTGAGTATCGAGCGCTTCTATTTTCTCGGTACAGGCGCGCGCTATGGGCTTGCCGCCGAACTCAGCTTGAAGATGAAGGAAATGACCCTCAGCCACAGTGAACCGTTTCATTTTATGGAGTTCCGTCACGGACCGCAGTCGATGGTCACGTCCGATACGCTGATGGTGGGGCTTGTCGCGCAGACTAACGCAGGAAACGAAACGCAGGTGCTAAGGGAGATGCGCCAGCGCGGCGCAAACATTTTCGCGCAAGGAGCAGCCGATACGGACGTATCATTTGCGGCTCAGTTGAGCGAAATCGCTGCGAATGTGCTGTACATGCCAATGGGTCAACTGATGGCGTTTGAACGCGCCATCGCAAAGGGACAGGACCCTGATGCGCCGAAGAACCTGTCCGCTGTCGTGCGTTTGGATGAGAACGCTTAAAATTGGAGTATGCTAAGCAAGCTCTGCAATAATAAGTGTATAACTGAAAGGCTAGTAAGAAATAGGCATCATGCCCTATGCCTAGTCCCCCCATCTAGACGATGTTCGCCGTAGAGCCAACTATTAAACTAAAGATGAATAGCATTGAAGTGACGCAGAGGGAGGGTGTGAATACACCTTCCTTCTACGCTCATTGAACCTGCCCAAAAACTGATGGGCGTATAAACGTAAAACCTGGAGATCAAAAGGAGATCCATATGGCTAAGGCAATGAAGACCTTGGATGAATTGTTGGTACATGAATTGCAAGATTTGTATGATGCAGAACATCAATTGACGAAGGCGTTGCCGAAGATGGCAAAGGCAGCCACTTCGCGCCAACTCAGCAATGCATTTGAAGCACACTTGTCGCAGACTGAACAGCATATTCAGCGCTTAGAGCAAGCATTTGAGGCACTGGGCAAAAAAGCCACCCGCAAGCCTTGCAAAGCGATGAAAGGTTTAATCGCTGAGGGCGAAGAAACCATGGAAGAGGAAATGGACAAGGATGTGATGGATGCGGCTTTAATTGGTGCTGCCCAGAAGGTCGAGCACTATGAAATCGCGGGGTATGGTACCGTCTGTACTTTCGCGGAGATGACAGGCAACAGCCGAGTCGCAACGATTCTTAACGAAACGCTGGAAGAAGAGAAGCATGCCGACGAAAAGCTGACGCAAATCGCCCAAAAGGTGAATACCAAGGCGATGTAGTCTACTACTCGCGAGCGCTCTCAGGGCGTAAACAACGTGCGTTAACCACAACAGGGGTGAATGAGTTTCGCCCCTGTTGCATTTATGGTAAAGGCAATTTCCCGCTGTGAGGCTTTAATAATTTATTACCAGGATAACGATATGTGTGTTCATTATTCTATTGGAATAGGCATTACGGAAGTAAACATGGACTAGGCAAGAATAGGACGGGTGGCGGATGTGATGAGCTTCGTATTCCTCTATACTGAAAATTAAGAAGTGCATATCACTATCACAGATCTCTTTCATTTCTATTTAGTAGGCAATTGACGCATTGACGTGGGGATTTGTATGTCTACTAATGGGCGCATTTCATAGCACTACCATTTGGATGTATTTAGCTACTGCTAAATCACCGCAGCAGCAATATTGCTGTACAACTGTGTCGGATAATCATGCGTTGCAGATTAATTCAGAAGTGTATCGTTGCACATCTGCAAACTGCATAAAGGAGACAATTTGACTTTTCGGGACAACCAACGAGAACCTGTTTCAGCAACATTTAAGAGTTTTTTCATCGCAGGTTTTGAATGTTCAACTCATCGTTTACGAAATGGCAAACGACTTGACGTACTGGCGGCAACACAACACGACAAGTTTGCCCATCTGGATTTTGAACGACTACGCAAACACAACATGCACACGATACGAACCGGGGTGCGCTGGCATCTCATCGAAACTACACCTTATCGCTACGATTTTTCCAGTTTGCTGCCTTACATAGACGCTGTTCGCGAACACGGTATGCAGCCAATCTGGGATTTATGCCATTACGGGTATCCCGATGACATCGATATTTTCGCGCCGGAGTTCGTGCGCCGATTCACCCGTTTCGCGAAGGCGACTGCGCAGGTTATTGCACAGGAAATAGATCAAGTGCCCTTCTTTTGCCCGATCAACGAAATATCGTATTGGGCATGGGCAGCCGGAGATGGCGGTTATCTGAATCCTTACGCCAGCAATCGGAGTTTTGAACTCAAACAGCAGCTTGTACGCGCCAGCATCAGCGCTATTGATGCTATTCGGGAAGTGATTCCGACAGCGCGCTTTACGTCGATTGACCCCATCGTCCACCTGATTGCTGCACCAGATCGCCCCCATGAACGAGAGATTGCTGACGGCTATCGCTGGGCACAGTATCAGGCATGGGACATGTTATGTGGACGCCTAAGTCCTGAACTTGGCGGCAAACCAGAATATCTCGATCTGATCGGCGTGAACTTTTACGCGAACAACGAGTGGATTTATGAAGGATCTATTCTCACCAGAGAACATCCCGACTATCGCCTGTTCCGTCATCTCGCGCGTGAAATTTACGAACGCTACCGCCGCCCGATCTTCATCGCTGAAACAGGCATCGAGGGCGATGAGCGAACAGACTGGTTAAGTTACATGGTCGATGAAACCATCGCCGTGCTAGAAGAGAACATCCCGTTAGAAGGTTTATGTCTGTACCCTATCCTTTGTTATCCGGGTTGGGAGGATGATCGTTATTGTCCAAGTGGGCTGTGGGATTACGCAAGCTCTCAAGGGGAACGCACTATTTATGAACCTCTAGCCACGACACTTGCTGAACAGCAGCAGAGAGTTCAAGCTGTTTTATCGCGCAAAAAGCTCGATGCTGCGCAATCGCTGCCTTGTTGAAGCAGCAACACTGTAGTTAACACCGTACTCATGAATTTGAGTCGTTTTGAGGGACACAAGGAGGTTCCAATGTTGGATTTAATATGCGTCAGCCATCTTCGCTGGGATTTTGTCTGGCAAAGACCACAGCATTTGCTGTCGCGGTTTGGGAAGCAGTATCGAATCTTCTTTGTGGAAGAACCTATCGCCGTTGAAGCTGATCAAACTGCTCGGCTGGAGATTCGACAGGAACCCAATAATGTGACAGTTGTGCGTATGCTGCAACCGATGAAAGAACCACGCTGGATTGGGCATAATGACCCGCTCACGATGGTGCGCTATGAAATATTGCTCAAAGAATATTTGAAGCAAGCGGGAGTCAAAAACCCTGTGATGTGGCTTTACACGCCGATGGCTTGGCACTTTGCAGACACTATCCCACATCAACTGCTGATCTACGATGTGATGGACGAGCTTTCGGCATTTAAGGGCGCGAATACGAAACTGCGCGATTATGATAAGAAAATGCTGTCCAAAGCGGATATTGTCTTCACGGGCGGCTTGAGCTTATACCAGAGCCGACGCGAGAGCAACCCGCACACATATCTATTCCCTAGCGGCGTAGAGATTGAGCATTTCGCTACGGCGGCGAAGCGCAGCTCGTATGCCTGCCCTGAAGAACTTGCAGCACTCAAATCGCCAATTCTCGGTTACTTCGGCGTGATTGACGAACGTATGGATTTACAACTGCTGGCAGTCATGGCAGAAGCGCGCCCTGACTGGCAAATCGTGTTGATTGGACCAACCGCCAAGATCGCGCCAGAAGAACTGCCGCAAGCGCCGAACCTGCATTATTTGGGCATGAAGAATTACAAAGAGCTTCCAGCGTATCTCGCGTACTTCGATGTGGCGCTGGTGCCGTTCGCCATCAACGAAGCGACACGTTATCTCAGCCCAACGAAAACGCTGGAATACATGGCGGCACACAAGCCGATTGTCTCTACGCCTATTCGTGATATTGAGGCGTTGTACAGCGGTGTCGTGCGGATTGCGGGTAGCTGCGAAGATTTCATCACGCAGGTTGAGGCAGCGCTGCAAAGTGACCCTGCCGAACGGCGCGCGAAGGAACACCAACTGCTGGAAAAATATACATGGGACGGTATCGTCCAGCGTATGCAGCAGCTTATTGAGAACAAGCTGGAAAAGAAACCCGTGCGGGCGCAGGAGGAAGCACATGAAGTATCCAAATGGGCATGAACAGAAAATTGTCATTCTGGGCGCGGGACCTACCGGTTTAGGCGCTGCCTATCACTTGCAAGAACTGGGGTATCGCAACTGGGCAATTTATGACCGTAACGATTATCTGGGCGGGCTGGCGACGAGTTTTGTCGATGATGTCGGCTTTACATATGACATCGGCGGGCACGTCATGTTCTCGCACTACGAATACTTTGATAATCTGGTGAATAAGCTGCTGGGCGACGATTACACCGAAATCATGCGTGAAGCGTGGGTCTGGATGATGGATCGTTTTGTGCCCTACCCTTTCCAGAATAATATCGGCTACCTACCGAAGGAAGTAGTGCTGGAATGTGTGCTGGGACTGTTGGAAGCACAGCAACACCCCGAAAAAGTAAACGCGGCGAAGACGTTCAATGATCTGATCGACGCACAATTTGGTGAGGGCATCGCTAAATATTTCATGAAGCCCTACAACTTCAAAGTGTGGGCACATCCGATCACGCATATGAGCCGCGATTGGTTAGGAGAGCGTGTCGCGCTTCCGAGCCTTGAGCGCATCCTGACGAACGTGATCCTCGATAAACCGGATAAGGGTTGGGGACCGAACAACAAGTTCAAGTATCCAATGTACGGCGGCACGGGTGGCTTGTATTCACCAATGCGGAAGTACATTGACGATCACCTGCATCTGGGCAAAACGGCGGTCAGTATCGATCAACAGGCGAAACAAGTTCGCTTCAGTGACGGCGAAGTGGCGGATTACGATCTGCTGCTTTCGACCATGCCGATTGATCTGCTGATAAAGCGCATGACTGACGTTCCAGAAGAGATCGTCAAAGCCACGAGTGGGCTGCATCATTCAAGTGGGTTGATCGTCGGCGTGGGCGTCAATCGCGCTTTTGAGACCGAAAAGTGCTGGATGTACTTCCCCGAAGACACCAGCCCGTACTATCGTGTGACTTATCTCTCGAACTATTCGCCCTATATCGTGCCGCAGGATGATGACTACTTCCTGCTGCTGTCGGAAACCAGCTACAGCGTCCACAAACCCGAAGACAAAAACACCATCGTAGAACGGGTGGTTCAAGGGCTGCTGAATACCAAGCTGCTGCAACAGGATGATCTTGACCGTATCGCGTCCACCTACCTGATTGACGTGGA